>CAYWIQ010000121.1:4788-7180 GCA_964458405.1 uncultured Chromatiaceae bacterium | reverse complement strand
GGTTCGAACTGGATCGGTGCGTGCAAGGTGGCGCGCAGGGCCTTGGCGCGCTCGACACTGGCGTTGATGTTCAGTAATTGGCGCAGCGTCACCGAAAAGTCCTCGCTATTGGGCGGGTAGCTCTGTGACGCGACAACCGCTCCACCCAGCTGCTGCCAGTGATCGGCGAAGGCGTGAAAGATCCGTCGGCCCCAATTGCTGTCGGGGTACAGGGCCAGCGCTTGTTGATGGTCCTCCAGCCAAGCGCGTTCCGCCGCCATGCGCGCTTCGTCTTCGGGTGCCAAGCCGAATTGGAAAAATTCCGCGGGTACCGTCTGATTGTTGTCCGTGTAGTTCAATACCAGAGTAGGCAAGGTGATCTTGTCCGGTTGTTGCAGCAGCGCGGCGATGGAATCCTTTTCCAGCGGACCGATGATGAATTGCGCGCCGTCCTTGACGGCCTGGGTATAGATCTGCGTGATGTCCGCTGAACCGGTGGTGTCATAGGTCTGGATGACGGGCTGATAATCGGCATGCGGTCGCTGGTAGTAGGCGGCGAGAAACCCATCGCGGATGGTTGCGGCGGATTTGGCGAACGGTCCGCTCATAGGCAACAACAGACCGATGTGGGCCGGTCGGCCGATCAGTCGTTGCGGTTGCTGTGCCAGCAGCGAGGCAATCAATTGCGCGGAAGCGGGATGATTGGGGTAACGTACCCGCCAAGCGGCGATGCGTTTGTCGATGTCGGCGCTTTGCGGCGGCGAGGTCTTGGCGATGTCCGCCAATTCCAGCCAGCCGCTCAAAACGTCCGGCGGGGCGGCGGTTTCGAAACTCTCCAGGGCGGTGCTGGACAGCGACATCAATGCCTGCCACAAGGCTTGTTCATTGCGCTTTGCCGCCTCGGGGTTGGTCAGTAGAGGTTCCAACGCTACCCGTTCGCGTGCTGCTTCCAGATAGTTGCCCAATTGATCGTAGGCGGTCGCACGCAATTCATGGACGGAGACGGCTACGTCAGTAGTTGAGTCGGTCAACGTCACGGGTTTTAAGGTGTCGATGGCGCCGCGAGGGTCGTGTGTCGACAGGGCGATGGCCGCCTCGATAGTGAGTCGATGATCGACCTGTGAAGGTGTCAGCGATTGTTGTGTGAGGGAGCCTAACGTGTGTTTGGCCTGATCGAGGAAGCTGCCGTGCAGAAACGCCTCGGCGGCATTCAGTAAATAATCATTATGCTGGATACCGCTGCTGGCGGAGGCCAATTCCAGATACTGGCGCGCGGCGATGGCGTAGTTGCCGCTGACCGCGGCGCTTTTCGCCTTGGCGACCTGGGCGGCGATGGCGGGGGACATCTCCGCCTGTGTCTGGGGCGGTGGCGTACCGGCGCAACCGGCGAGGGCAACAAGCAGTAATACCGACCAAACACGTGGGCGGCGGATTGTGGCAGCGGCTTTCATCATGTACTTTGGATGGGCGTAACTTTTCATATTCGGGAATGTTGAAGACGGCCGCTCTCGCTGAAGGCGATGAACGCCGGCGCTCTCGGCACACAAGCGTCACAGTATCGGTAGGTGTCCAGCAAGTGTCAATTATAAGTGGTGCGCTCTATATAGTGGCTACGCCCATCGGCAATCTCGCCGATATGACGTCGCGGGCGGTCGACGTGTTGCGTGCGGTATCGGTCATCGCCGCCGAGGATACCCGTCACAGCGGTGTCTTGTTGCGGCATTTTGCCATCACCACGCCGTGCCTGGCCTATCACGAGCATAATGAAAGACAGCAGGCCCTTAACTTGATCGAGCGTATGCGCCAGGGTGGCGCGGTGGCGTTGATCAGTGACGCCGGGACGCCATTGCTGAGCGATCCCGGATATCATTTGGTACGGGAGGCCCATGCGGCGGGGATTCGCGTCGTACCCATACCCGGCGCCTGTGCCGCCATGGCCGCCTTGTCGGTGGCGGGCCTGCCCACCGACCGCTTTGTCTTCGAAGGATTTCTACCCGCCAAGCGTGCGGCGCGCTGTGAACGGTTGCAGGCCTTGGTCGCTGAAGCACGTACCTTGATCTTTTACGAAGCGCCGCACCGCTTGCTCGCCACGCTGGCGGATATGGTGGACATCTTTGGCGGCAGTCGTGAGGCGGTGTTGACGCGGGAGCTGACCAAGATCCATGAAACCGTGCGCAAGGACAGCCTGGAGCGGCTTTGGCGCTGGGTGGAGGAAGATGCCGACCAGCAACGGGGTGAGTGCGTCCTTGTGGTGCAGGGGGCGGTTGCCGCCGCCGATCAAACGGCAGGCGATGTTGAGGTGCGGCGGGTATTGGCGGCATTGTTGGAGGAATTGCCCCTCAAGCAGGCGGTGGGCTTGGCGGGGAAGATCACCGGCGAGAAGCGTAATCGTTTGTATGAATGGGCGGTAGCA
>CAYWIQ010000121.1:0-4778 GCA_964458405.1 uncultured Chromatiaceae bacterium | reverse complement strand
AATGAAGGAGGGCGGTGGCTGAAGCGAAGGCGGTCCGCCGGTTTTAATCGGGCGATACTTTGCGGGGTGTCATTTGATAAACTTAGCTCAGGAGTCGGCCAGACAGTCGCTGCATTCCGATGGGAGTGTGGAGGAAAGTCCGGGCTCCGAAGGGCGGGGTGCCAGGTAACGCCTGGGGGGTGTAAGCCCACGGAAAGTGCCACAGAAATGATACCGCCGATGTCTCGCAAGGGGCAGGTAAGGGTGAAATGGTGCGGTAAGAGCGCACCGCGCGGGTGGTAACATGCCGCGGCAGGGTAAACCCCATCCGGAGCAAGGCCAAATAGGGGGACGTAGCGTGGCCCGCGTGGTCCCCGGGTAGGCCGCTACAGGTGCGTGGTGACGCGCATCGCAGACGAATGACTGTCCACGACAGAACCCGGCTTATCGGCCGACTCCTTCTCTTTTTTGCCGCAGGTAATATTACGGATCTTAATTTATTACCAAAAGTGTCTCTCTCAACCCTCTGATTTGGGTTAATTCTTGCTTTCGTCCCACCTCGCTCCACGACTCGGTTTGTTCTCCTAAGTCACTGTCAATTAAGCAGGAATTCTTAAAATTTACCCCCAATTTTCCTTGACAGAGGGGCTTTCTGATACCTATAGTGTTTCGAAGTGGGAGAATGTGGGTCAGAGTGGATTTTAATAGGGGGGGGAAGGCGGGTGTTTCGCGGGGTCAATCCACTCAATTTGGATGCCAAGGGTCGCATGGCGATGCCCATGCGCTACCGCGTTAGCCTCCAGACTATCTGCGAGGGCCAATTGGTGCTGACCGTGGATCGGGAACGTTGCCTGTTGGTCTATCCGCTGCCCGAGTGGGAAGAAATCGAGCGCAAACTGGTCAAACTGCCTACCCTCAATCCCCAGGTGCGGCGGTTGCAGCGTTTGTTGATCGGGCATGCCACCGAGGTGGAGCTGGACGGTGCCGGCAGGATACTGCTGCCCCCGCCGTTGCGTGAATTCGCCGACCTCGATAAGCGGGTGACCCTGGTCGGTCAAGGCAATAAATTTGAGCTGTGGAATGAAGAATTGTGGCAAGAGCGCCGTGAGGAGTGGTTGTCGGAAGATGAAGACGGGCAGTCCCTTCCTGCGCAACTGGAAAATCTTGCTCTTTGACGCGCATGCCTGATGAATCCGTTCATCACCCGGTGATGTTGGATGAGGTGGTGGCGGCCTTGAGGATTGACGCCGACGGCGTGTACGTGGATGCGACCTTCGGTCGGGGAGGTCATAGTGCCGCGATTTTGCAGCGGCTGGGTGTGGGTGGACGCCTCATCGCCATTGATAAGGATCCGTGGGCGGTGGAGGTGGCCAGGGAGCGGTCGGCGAGGGACCGCCGCTTTAGCATTTTTCAGGGTTCGTTCGCCATGTTGGAGTACTTCGCAGAGGCCGAGGCAGTATCAGGCAAGGTGAACGGGGTGTTGTTTGACCTCGGGGTCTCGTCACCGCAACTGGACAGCGCGGAACGCGGGTTCAGCTTCTTGCGTGAAGGTCCTCTCGATATGCGCATGGATTCACAGCATGGCGAAAGCGCCGCCGAGTGGTTGGCGCGTGCCGCCGAAGGTGATATCGCCTACGTGCTCAAGACTTACGGCGAGGAGCGGTTCGCCAAACGCATCGCCCGGGCCATCGTCAAGGCCCGGCAAGCCGCGCCCATAACGACCACTACGCAATTGGCGGAGATCGTAGCCGCCGCCAATCCCGCCTGGGAGCGGGATAAGCATCCGGCGACCCGCGCCTTCCAGGCCATCCGCATCCATATCAACAGCGAGTTGGAGGATTTGCAGCAAGGATTACCCCAGGCCTTGCGGGTACTGGCGCCAGGTGGTCGGCTCGCGGTCATCAGTTTTCATTCGCTAGAAGACCGCATCGTCAAGCGCTTTATGCGCGACGCGGCGCGGGGCGATGACCTCCCCCCCGGTCTGCCGGTACCGGCCAGCGAACTCAAGCCGACCCTGCGTCTGGTGGGTAAGCCGGGTTATCCCGGTGATGCGGAGGTGGCCGCCAATCCCCGCGCCCGTAGTGCTGTGTTGCGCGTAGCGGAAAAATTATGAGCGCCAAGTCGACGCCAGTTCGCCGTCGTCCGCCGGTGAAGACCGTGGCGGTGTTGGTGTTGTTGGTTATGGGCTCGGCCTTCAGCGTCATCTATGCCAAGCATCAAAGCCGCAAGCTGTTCGTGGAGCTGCAGGCCTTGCACAAGGCCCGGGATGACATGGATATCGAGTGGGGACAGCTGCAACTGGAGCAAAGTACCTTGGCGACCCATAGTCGAGTGGAAAAGACAGCCAGTAGCAAATTGGGGATGGTGATTCCGGATGCCAAGCAAGTGGTAATTCTGCAACCATGAGTGCACGTAAAGCCAAGGCATCCCATCGTGGACGTAGGATCTTTCTGCTCAGCGTGATGATGGTGGCGGTGGGCTTGTTGGTATGGCGGGCGGTGGATCTGCAGTTGCTGCAAAACACATTTCTGCTGGAACAGGGTGACGCCCGTTCGTTGCGGGTGGTCAGTATCCCCGCCCATCGCGGCATGATCACCGACCGCAACGGTGAGCCGCTGGCCATCAGCACCCCGGTGGATTCCATATGGGCCGATCCTCAGACTTTGCTGGGTGCCGCGACGCATCTGCCCAAGTTGGCGGCGTTACTGGACCTCAAGGTGAGTTGGATCAAGGATCGCTTACGGGACAACGCCGATCGTGAATTCGTCTACCTCAAGCGCGCCGTGCCGCCGGCCCTGGCCGATCGGGTGATGGCGCTCAATATCGCCGGTGTCGCCAAGCAGCGCGAGTACCGCCGTTACTATCCCGCCGGGGAAGTGGCTGGGCATGTCTTAGGGTTCACCAACGTGGACGATGTCGGGCAGGAAGGCATTGAACTGGAATACGAGAAGTCGTTACGCGGAACGCCGGGCAGCATGCGGGTTATCAAGGATAGATTGGGACGCATCGTGGAAACCGTGGAGCGGATCAATGAGCCGGTGCCCGGTCACAATCTCAAGATCAGTCTTGACCGGCGGATTCAGTATCTTGCCTACCGCGAATTGAAGGCGACGGTACAGGAGAGTCACGCGGCCTCCGGCTCGGCGGTGATCTTGGACGTCAACAGCGGTGAGGTGCTGGCCATGGTCAACCAGCCCACCTACAATCCCAACAACCGCGACAGCCTTCGCAGCAGTCATTATCGCAATCGGGCGGTCACCGATGTGTTCGAGCCCGGCTCCACGGTCAAGCCGTTTACCATTGCCATGGCGCTGGAATCCGGCAAGTACCGCCCTGACACCCTAATCAACACCGCGCCGGGCACCTTGCGACTCGGGCCTAACACCATCCACGATACCCACGATTACGGTTTGATCAATGTCAGCACCGTAATCGCCAAATCCAGTAACGTAGGGGCGAGCAAGATCGCCCTCTCCCTGCCGGCTGACCACTTATGGAACATGTTTCATAAAGTGGGTTTCGGCTCCGTGAGCGGGGGGGATTTCCCCGGTGAGACCGCCGGGACGTTGCCCGACTATCATCGCTGGTACCCCATTGATCATGCGACGTTCTCCTTCGGCTACGGATTGTCGGTATCGACCTTGCAATTGGCGCGGGCCTATATGGTGCTGGCCGACGGCGGTGTGCTCAAACCGGTATCGTTCGTGCCTGTGGATCAGCCCCCCGAAGGGGAACGGGTGATGAGCGCCAAGACGGCGCGTCAGGTGATCACCATGATGGACGGTGTGGTGAGCGACGAAGGCACCGGCGAGCGGGCGCGGGTCCCCGGTTATCACGTCGCCGGCAAGACCGGCACGGTGCGTAAATCCATTCCCGGTGGTTACGCGGAAGATAAATATGTGGCGCTGTTCGCGGGGATGATCCCCGCCACCCGGCCCCGCCTGGTAATGGTGGTGATGATCAACGATCCGCGCAGCCAGCAGTTTTACGGCGGTTCGGTGGCGGCACCGGTCTTCAGTCGGGTAATGAGCGAGGCCATGCGGCTGTTGGATATCGCCCCGGACGATCTGCCTTCACTGAACGGCGCCAAGGTGGCGAGGGCGGACGTGTCATGACGCCGGCGCAGAACATCCAATCGGCCACCACCTCCCTCAGCGCGCTGCTGGAAGGGGTCGCCGAGGTGACGGCCAGCGAGGATTGCGTCGTGAGCGGCATCGCCCTGGACAGCCGTCAGGTGTGCCCCGGTTATCTATTCCTGGCATGCCCAGGCCTGCTGCAACGTGGCCATGATTTCATCGCCGCCGCCGTGGCGCAGGGGGCGGTCGCGGTGGCCTATGACGTCGCCGTGGGCGAAAGCGCGTTTTTGTCGGCCCAGGTGGGCAACGTGCCGTTGCTGGCGATACGCGATCTTTCCCGGCAGGTGGGACGGATCGCCGAACGCTTTTACGGCCACCCTTCGCAGGCGTTATTCATTGCAGGTATTACCGGCACTAACGGCAAGACATCCTGCGCCCAGTTTTTGGCTCAGGCCTTAAACAGCGATCAACGGCCGTGCGCCATCATCGGCACCTTGGGTAACGGTCTGGTGGGGCAGCTGCAGCCGGGCACACATACCACGCCCGATGCGATTAACGTGCATCGCCTGCTGGCGGAACTGCGTGAAGGTGGTGCGTGCAGCGTGGCCATGGAGGTTTCGTCCCATGCCCTGGACCAGGGTCGGGTCGCCGGGGTGAGCTTCGATGTCGCACTGTTTACTAATCTCAGTCGTGATCATTTGGATTACCACGGCGATATGGCCT
>CAYWIQ010000120.1:0-7224 GCA_964458405.1 uncultured Chromatiaceae bacterium | reverse complement strand
AGTGTAACCGCTCTCCGTATAAAACCCTGGCCCGTCTTTAGACGGACCAGGGAGGTGTGAATAAACAACGGCGACGAACGCCCGTTTACCCATTACTTCTTCCTTAGCCCGGCTACATATGTACGCCGATGCCTACCCCAACACCAAAATGTACCCGGGAATCACCCTCCAGCGGCCATAGATGAATCTTACTCGCCTTAATAACGGGAAACTGATAAGGTGCATCGCCAATCTTGCCTTGCTCCGCCCCTTGTAACTCGCCAATCACGGTAATTTCCCTGCCGGGCGCGTAGACCATGGTTTCCAGATAACCAGGATAGCGTGCAATAAAGCGGTGTTTGGGTGACTGTTGCCTATCAGGGCGTTGCGCACTGTCGAGTGGATAATAGAGTATGGAAAAATCCGTGTGATCAGCGGTATTGGTGGCGTTGACAATGACACCACCCCACATCACCTTTTTCCCTTGCGCCGCCCCTTTGAGCGCCTGTTCCGGCTTCAGGGAGCGATCTACGTTGTGCAACATGTCATCGCTGAACGGCGGCGTAACCGCGCAGCCGGCCAAAAATAGAAAACTTGCGACTATGAAATAGCGGATAGGCATGGTCATTACCGATGACGGTGATAGGGGTGATAATAATAAGGCCAAAACGGATCCCAAAAGGGATCGTAATAAGGCACATAGACGAGATTACTGCGCTTGGGCCACAGATGCAGCGCGTCAACGACCAGCTTCGGAAAATGATATTCATATTCACCGACCTTCTGCTGTTCGCTGCCCTCAATATGGCCGACAAAGGTCACTTCACGACCTGCCGCGTACAACGCCGGATCATAGAACCCCTTCGCGCAGGCGATGAACCTGCCCAGAGATTGATCGTCAGCCTGTGGTTGGGCACTGGTGTCCAACGATAACCCCATCACCTGGAAACAGGTTTGATCGGTCTGGGTCTCGGTGTGGATGAGCACACCACCCCAGCGCACCCGTTCACCGTCATGCTTGCCGGATTGCGCCTGTTGGGGTGTGGTAGCCGCAAAAGGTTCACCGCTCCGAAGATTCGGAGGGACCGTAACACAGGCGCTCAACGCCACAACCACGAGCAGCAATAAATAATTCCGCCGCATTGGAAATCATCTCCCTATAAGCACACCGAAGCACCTGCAGTGTGTACCGCGTGGGCGCTGCGGATTTTACTCCCTTGCGCCGGCGCAAACCACATACACTCTTCAGATCATAGGAATATATAGAAAGTTCAGGGGTCCCGAAAGAATCGACCCAGATTACCGCTCATCGATTCTATGCCGTGAAAACATATAGCGCGACCATCATTATCGAACCACAGCAGATCCGGCAGCCGTGGCATTCCCTCATTTCTCAGCCGAATACGGTATCCGCCGAGGTACCGGTGCGCTCCATAATTTGTCGTAAACGCTGCAAGGCCTCCAGTTGGATCTGACGTACCCGCTCACGGGTAACACCAATGCGCTCCCCCACTTCCTCCAAAGTGGCGGCTTCGCGACCGTGCAAACCGAAACGGTATTCTACGACCTCACGCTGCTTGTCGTTCAATTCCTGCAGCCAGGCATCTATGTTGATTGAAACCTCAGCGTCCTGGAGAATCTCGCTGGGATCAGACCAAGACTCGTCGGGAAGGGTTTCTAGTAAGGTACGTTCCTGTGTCCCCGCCGAGTCAATGGAGACCTCACGCTCATAGAGACTCATCATCCGCTCAACTTCAGACGCAGATTTTTGCATTACCCGCGCCACCTCGTCCAAACTGGGTTCATGATCCAGCCGTTGTGCCAAGGAACGTGAGGTTCGGACGTAATTATTAATCTGTTTGATGATGTGGATCGGCAGGCGCACGGTACGGGTTTGATTCATCAATGCCCGTTCGATGGTCTGACGTATCCACCACGTTGCGTAAGTGGAAAAACGAAACCCTCGTTCCGGATCGAATTTTTCAACGGCATGGATCAGGCCAAGATTGCCCTCTTCAATCAGATCAAGGAAGGCCAGACCGCGATTAAGATAATTGCGGGCAATCTTGACGACCAACCGCAAGTTGCTTTCTATCATGCGCCGTCGTGCACTTTCATCGCCGCGTTGCGCGCGCCTGGCATAGTAGACTTCTTCTTCAGCGCTGAGCAACGGGCTGTAGCCGATTTCGCTAAGATAGAGATGAGTTGGGTCGGATGCCGATGAATTATGCTTGGCGGTTTGCGATGACTCCTCGTCAGAATCACGCGTCGACTCCTCCACCACCCACCATCGCTCAACGACGTTTGATACTGAGCCTTCCTCTAATGGTAACTGCTCTTCGAATTCGTCCATACGGACCTCCCTCCAGAGCGTGACAATCAGGTACGATCTCAACACCTATGAGATTGATCCCATTATCGGAAAGTATCAAGAGGTAATTTAGAGGCAAATAAAAGGTGTATAGCTGATGGCAGTTTAAAGTCGATTATTTATGCACTTGGGGCAGATATTTCAACGGATTGATGGGCTTGCCGTCATAACGAATTTCAAAGTGCAGCAAGGTGTCACCATTTCCCCTCCTTCCCATGTCAGCAATATGCTGCCCCCCTGCCACACTGTCCCCCTCTCTCACCAGCAAGTCACGATTATAGGCATAAGCACTCAAATAGTTATCGTTGTGTTTAATGATGATGAGTTTGCCGTAATTCAACAGTCCGCTCCCCGCGTAGACCACGCTGCCGGCGGCAGCGGCTAGTACCGGCTCACCCGACCGTCCACCGATGTCGATGCCCTTGCGGCCAAGATCGTTTTTGGAAAAGGTCTGCATGACCTGCCCGTCAGCCGGCCATCGCCATTGAATCGCCTTGTCGGCGGTAATAGGCGGTTGGGAACGGGCCGCGGTCGCCGCGGGGGTGTTTACTACCGGGGCGCCGCTGTGCGGAACCGGGACAGCGGCAATTTCATTCCCCGCGCTAGCGGGTGGAGCCAAGCGCAGCAATTGCCCTTTATAGATAGTGTAAGGGGATTGAATATGATTCCAGTGCGCGACCTCGCGGTAATCCAAACCGTAGCGCCAGCTGATGGAATACAGCGTCTCACCGGGTTCCACACGATGATAAACAAAACCGCCGCAACCCAGCATCCATACCGTAATCACTATCAACGGCAACCATGCTATTGTTCTGCGTAACACCACTCTAACGCCAACCTTGGCAAACACCCTTCACTTCAAAGAAAAATAGACTATCAGCACAACCACCACCATAACCCATCCTAGGCGATCGATGTAATCGTGCAAAATGCGTTGCATGCGTTCGCCGCCCCACCGCATCAGACCCGCCACCAGGAAGAAGCGCGAACCGCGACCGACGGCGGAGGCCAGCACAAAGGGGAAAAACGGCATGGACACGGTGCCGGCGGCGATGGTGAACAGTTTATAGGGGATGGGCGAGAACCCCGCCACTATGATCGCCCATACCCCCCACTCGTCAAACCATTGCTTGGCACGCAGATAGCCGGGCCAATAACCGGCGGCGTGCAACCAGGGCGACACCATTTCAAAGGCGAACACACCGATGGCGTAACCCAGCATGCCGCCGCACACCGAGGCAACCATGGCCAGCATCGCGTAATTCCATGCCGACTTGGGTTTGGCGAGGGCCATAGGGGCCAGCATCGCGTCCGGAGGTACAGGGAAAAACGAGGCCTCGGCGAAACTCAGTCCCGCCAAGAACCAGGGCGCGTGGCGATGGGCCGCCCAGCGCATCACCCGTCGGTACAACGCGGAAAATAACTTCACTGCGTCCCCGCCCGCATCGGCACAAAGGTCACCTGATCCAAAACCTCGTCTCGGAATCCCTCCGGGGTACGGGTAATCAATACCAAGGCCTGAACGTTGGCGTCACCGACCGGGATCACCAGACGACCGCCCAACGCCAATTGTTGCAACAGCGCTGTCGGCACCCCTTCGGGGGCGGCGGTCGCCAAGATACCGTCGAACGGCGCCTGGTCCGGCCAACCAATCATTCCGTCGGAATGTTTCACCCGAATGTTACGCAGGTGCAAGGCCTGAAAGCGTTGCCGCGCCGTGGTGATCAGTACCGCGATACGCTCCACGGTGTACACCTCTTTGACCACCTGGGCGAGCACCGCCGCCTGATAACCGGAACCGGTACCGATCTCCAAAACCTTGTTGAGGGGGCCGTCGCGCAGCAAGGCCTCGGTCATGCGCGCCACCACGTAGGGTTGGGAGATGGTCTGGCCGTGACCGATGGGCAGCGAGGTATCGTCGTAAGCCCGGCTTGCCAACGCCTCATCGACGAAGATGTGGCGCGGGGTGTTGCGTATCACCTCCAACACCTTGGCGTCGGCGATGCCTTCTTCCTTGAGACGTTGGATGAGACGATCCCGCGTGCGTTGCGAGGTCATACCGATTCCACGGAATTTTGTGTTACTCAAGCCTCAAGCCCCTCCACCCAACTCGCCACCGCATCCAAAGCGCTATAGCGGGTCAAATCCACCTGCAACGGTGTGATCGAAACCCGGCCGTGACGCACCGCATGGAAATCGGTCCCCACCCCGGCATCCTCCTCGGGTCCCGCCGCCCCCACCCAGTAGATCGCCCGCCCGCGGGGATCCTGGGCCTTGATCACCGGCTCAGCCTTGTGGCGATGGCCGAGACGGGTCGCCTCGAAACCGGCCAACGCCTCCCAGGGCAAGTCTGGGACATTCACATTCAATATGGTATCCGCCGGCAACGGTTGATGTTGCAAGCGCATCACCAGCCGCTTGGCCACCTCGGCGGCAGTGGCATAGTGCTGTGGTTCTATGCCAAGCAGGGAGACAGCGATGGCAGGCAAACCGAGAAATCGTCCTTCCACCGCGGCTGCCACCGTCCCCGAATACAACACATCGTCACCGAGATTGGCGCCAGCGTTGATACCGGAAACCACCAGATCCGGTTCCGGGTTCATCAATCCCGTAATCGCCAAATGCACGCAATCGGTAGGGGTGCCGTCCACGAAGGCGTAGCCGTTATCGCCCATCTGAACACGAAGCGGGTGGTCGAGGGTCAGGGAATTACTGGCGCCGCTGCGGTTGCGCTCGGGGGCGACCACGCTGACCTCGCCCAACTGCGCCAGCGCCCGGGCCAATGCCGCCACCCCGGGAGCGCGATAACCGTCGTCGTTACTGACTAATATCTTCATACCGAAAAAACCTGACCACCAAAACTCCCCCACGCCAAGGGTGTAATCATACTAGAAATCGGCATAATGTGAGGGGGAAACTACGCCCCAACAAACCAGAAAATGCCTGTAGACATCTCCACGGAGGACGCTAAGCTGTCGATATGGCTCTTGCACCATAACGGGTTATGAATCATTTACGAGCGATACATGCACATTGATTGGAACGACATCAAGGCCGCAGTATGGCGGCCGCACAAAGAATACCTACGACCCGTCCGGCACACAGATCCGGTCAGCCTCCAGGATCTGTTAGGGATCGAGTCCCAAAAGGCACAGCTACAACGCAATACCGAGCGCTTTCTCGACGGCCTACCCGCCAATAACGCCTTGTTGTGGGGCGCGCGCGGCACGGGCAAGTCATCTCTGATCAAGGCATTGCTTAACAGCTACCATCCGCGCGGCCTGCGCCTGATCCAGGTGGACAAGGATGACCTGGTCAACCTGCCGGAGATCGTCGACGACATCCGCGACCTGCCTCAACGTTTCGTGGCCTTCTGCGACGATTTGTCGTTCGAAGCCGGCGAGCCCGGCTACAAGGCATTGAAGAGTGTATTGGAAGGCTCGGTTGAAGTGCCACCGGACAACGTCCTGGTCTACGCCACCTCCAACCGCCGCCACTTGCTACCGGAATACATGACGGACAACCAAGCCGCCAAACGGGTAAACGACGAAATCCATTTTCCCGAGGCAGTGGAGGAAAAGATCTCACTCTCCGATCGTTTCGGATTATGGCTGTCTTTTTATCCAATCGATCAGAATGAGTATCTCGCCATCGTCGATCACTATTTCGCCGACTACGCCGGCGATCGCGAGACCCTCCATACGGCCGCCAAACAATTCGCATTGGCGCGGGGCGGACGCAGCGGCCGGGTGGCGCGTCAGTTCTATAATGATTATTCCTGATGAAAGGGATTGCCGATTAGGCGCCAGCCAAGCGCGGCTAGCTATTAAAACCCAATAGACTCACCAACCGTGATAGCCCAAAATAAATGATAAGAAACCCTTTAGGCCTCGTCCGGTGCGCGCAGCGCACCAGCGGACGAAACCTCCTCCCTCTTTTCTCTCAACCTAATTACGCAATTTTTCAACCAGTGCAGATATTCAGATGCGGGCATGACGCCGTTGATGAACCATCATGCCCAGCATGATCAGTCCCAACGCCATCAGATACAATGACATGGGTTCGGGGACACTTTGAGTCGTTTGATCCTGCAGTATCTGTGCATCGCTTACAAGCACATCAGAACCCAACGGGGTGGGGCTGAATGATACATCGACAGTAGATTTACTGTACTCAATCAAATTGGTTAATAAAATAGAATTAGCATCAAAACCTGCCAACGTAGGCGTCTCACTCATTACTGAGGCATACGTGATTTCGTCAACGGTGTTGTTGTAAGAGATGGTCAGCGCAATGTCATCGGCCCACAATGTAGTCGTTGCGAAGTCGATCGAGGCCGCACTGTCCGAAGACTCATTGATGGTAAAAGTGATGCCGTCTAGGTTGGTTGTAGCCGGGCTGCCGGTCACACTGACGCTAGTGGAGTCGGTGGTATGGTTACCCACACCATCAGTGTAGTGGAATTCAAAATTAACATTTGTCCCAATAAACCCGGCATGGGCGCTTCCCGCCCACATCAAGGCACACAGGCTGATGGCATTCATATACTTCTTCATAGCAACCTCTTAGCGTCTTTACGCTTAATACTTTGTAATCCAGTGCCACCCCCTAGCTATTTAATGCAACATATTAGCCAATTGTTATAACTATATATAAAATATATAAATTACATCACATGACTTGTAAGCTGTCGTTCACCTATCATTATCTGTAAATATTTCCGACGGGCAAACCATGGCTTGGCGATGCTGATTGGATCACCTGCTGAATAATATAAAAGTGACAATCGCCCGGGACTGAGCGTACCGACTGGAGGTTTAACGATAACGAACGAAGGAAAAGATAACGCTTGGACTAAATCGGCGGCAAAACCT
>CAYWIQ010000119.1:0-7294 GCA_964458405.1 uncultured Chromatiaceae bacterium | reverse complement strand
TGGCGGTTCTTGGTCACCACGTAACGGGCTGGGCGCAGGCCGTTACGGTCCATCACGCAGGCGGCGTAACGGCCGTCGGTGAGGACGATACCGGCCGGTCCGTCCCAGGGCTCCATGTGCATGGAGTGGTAATCGTAGAAGGCCCGCAGTTCGGGATCCATGGTGTCGACGTTATTCCACGCCGGCGGAATAAGCAGCCGCATGGCGCGGAAGATATCCATGCCACCGGCCAACAGGGCTTCCAACATATTATCCAGACTACTGGAATCGGAACCGGACATGGACACCAGCGGCCGGATATCGTCCATATCCGGGATGGCGGGCATCTGGAATTTATTGCCGCGTGCCACTGACCAATAGCGATTACCCTGGATGGTATTGATCTCACCGTTGTGGGCGAGATAGCGGAAGGGTTGGGCCAGGCGCCATTCCGGCCAGGTATTGGTGGAAAAACGCTGATGGAAGACACACAGATCCGAGGCCAACTCCGCATCCTGGAGATCGCGGTAGAATACCGGCAGATTAGCCGGCATCACCAGGCCCTTATAGGACACCACCCGACACGACAAGCTGGGAATATAGAAGGTCGGGTCTTGGGGGGCGAGGGCCTTCTCGGCACGACGGCGGGCGATGTAAAGATTGCGTTCGCAGGCCGCTTCGTCCATGGCGGCCGGGACGTCGATGAAGACCTGTTCGATGTTGGGTAGCGTCTTGAGCGCCTCGTCCCCGCAGGCACTGGGATCCACCGGCACCTCGCGCCAACCCGCCACGCGAAATCCCTGTTTGGTCAACTCACTGTTTATATACTGTTTTGCAGCCGCGGCACGGGCGTCTTCGCGACTTAGAAATACCATGCCCACGGCAAACCGCTCCGCGAGATTGAATCCCGCCTCTGTCGCCACGCGGCGCAGGAAAGTGGCAGGCAGTTTCATCAGCAAGCCACAGCCATCACCGGTCTTGCCGTCGGCGGCCACGGCCCCCCTGTGGGTTAGGCAGGCAAGCGAATTGACGGCGGTCTGGACCAACCAATGGCTTGCCTTGCCGTCCATATGGGCGATTAAGCCAAAGCCACAGCTGTCTTTTTCAAACTCCGGCCGGTATAGACCTGGAAATTCTTTGCTCGTCGTCACTGATTCTTCGCCTGTTATGCTGATTAATCACCGCAGTGCGCCGCCCGGGCGCACGAAACCGTTCCCCTTCTTCAGAGGCAAAATGGGACAGGAGTATACAAGTGTAAGCGACCGAATTTCAACGCGAGTCGAGC
This sequence comes from uncultured Chromatiaceae bacterium, assembly GCA_964458405.1. Taxonomy (GTDB): domain Bacteria; phylum Pseudomonadota; class Gammaproteobacteria; order DRLM01; family DRLM01; genus JARRQJ01. The sequence goes on along the minus strand of CAYWIQ010000119.1, from coordinate 6,030 downwards.
TGATCCACTTGGCGTACAGCGCGGTATCCGCCCTATACGGCTACCAAGTCCCCGGCCTGTCCCCCGAGCCGGGCTGCCTAACAGAGTACACGATTATGGGTTAAAGGCGGGCAGACTTTTAAAGCTGCGAATCCAGGGAGTTGAGATACCCCAGGACTTGGGCAAGCTCTTGGCGGCTTGTACCGCGCCGCTGCGCTGGGGGAAAGAGCCATACACCAGCGCGTAAAGGGTTTGACCGTTTTTTGAGACCGGGAAGTGGCCGGCCTTATCCTGGAGGTGATTCTGCTCTATAAAACGCCGAACCGTCCCCTCATCCTTGGTGGCCATCAATTGCAGGGTATAATTGCCCGGCGGTTGGCGGGTAAGCCAATCCTGCGCCCCCCGCTTGGCTGCCGGCATTTCTTTGTTTTTGCTCTCTTTTTTCGGCGGCGCTGCTTTTTTAGTCACCGGCGGTGGCGTACTTTCGGCCGAACTCACTTGCACGGGGGGTGAGACTGGGGCAGACGCGGGAGGCGGCGCTTGCGGCGCTGGGGCGGAATTCTCCGCCGGCACCGGCTCCTTAACGATGGTTGTGTCCACCGGGGGGAGCGGAATGGTCTTCACCATCTCCGAACCCGCTCCGGATTCCCCTTTCGCCGTTGGCGATTGCGCCGCAGATGATGGCGAAGCGGGGGCAGGGTTCGATGCGGCCTGATCTGACCGAATGACCCGCTCTTCTGTGTCGTCACCCTTAGCAGGGGCGGAAGAAGACGGCAAGGGCAGCGGTTTGGTTTGCAGAAGCTCGGAAGTCGAAACCGTAGAACCGTTGAACAGTATCGAGCGCAAAGGACCTGCAACCAACAAGGCCACCACTATCACCCCCGCCACCAGCGTTATACGGCGGCCCCAATGGGAGCCGCTGGTGACGCCAGGGTTGTCCTTACCCTGGGTTTGCTTGACCACCATCGTCCTGTCCACCAACACCTCATGGGCCAATACGTTGATTCGGGATGGAATCCCACCCGAGGCCGCATGGATCTTATTGATTGTCACGGAGTCGAACGGGCCGTCGTCGCTGCCACCGGCGGCACGCAGCCGGTGACGAATGTAACGCGCGGTTTCTTCTTCCGTGTAAGGCGGCACCTCGAAGGTGTGGGTCACCCGCGCCCCCAAGGCGGAGAAGGGCTGCTGGCTCCATAAAGCTTGGAGTTGAGGCGTGCCGAATAAAATCACCGAGATCATATGGCCATCGTCGTTCTCGGCGCACAGTTTTTGAATCAATTCCAATAACGGCGCACTCAAGTTCTCTGCGTCGTCTATCAACAAAATGGGTATCTGGGCGGTCTGACGCAAGGCCCGCAACTGGGCGGTCAACGCCAGGTACTGGGCGCGCGGATCGACCTGGCTCTGCAACGACATGCCCAGCGCCTCACCTATCACCCCCATAAAATCATCGCGGTCCATATCAGGCCGCGCCGTCACTACGATGGTACGCCAGTTGTCCTTGGCGCGCGCCGTGAACTGTTGCAGCAGTGCAGTCTTACCAATCCCCGGCTCGCCTATAACCACCAGTAACGGACTATAGGGCGCAAGATGATGCATCAGGTCCAGACGTTGCTCGCTGTCCGTACCGATATAAAAAAAATGGCCGGACGGCGTATCGGCGAACGGTTCATTCAACAGACCCAAATTGGTCAAGTAAGGGGGGAGTTCCTCATGGAGCAAATCCTGGTGTCCTGCTTGCATGTCCTACCTCGCTGCCGGTTACCCTGCCGGGCAACATTCAATCCCTTTTAACACGGTGAATGCATGGCTCCGTGGACTATTGGCCGTACAAAAATGACAACCTCTCGCCAATACACTAACGGCCGTTCATAACCCGGTCACCTTCTACGAAGACCACGCGGTAACCGTGCGCCAGCTGATGATCCCGCGCGTTGAGCAAGGCGTTTTCCGCCGCCTCCCGCGTAGCGAAATATTCGCGCTTGATGCGACCACCGGCATCCTGACGCCCCGATTCCCGGATCAGCGTCCATCCACCCAGCAAGTCCTCTTGCAATAGCAACTGATAATAGCGGGGTGGTTGTTCGCCGCTGGCCGGCCTTTGCAGATAGATGCGCATCGTGCAGCGACTACCATTGATAATGGCGCATGTTACGTCAACTGTGCGGGGTTGGATACCCGTTCGTATTCGGCAATGGCGTAACGGTCGGTCATGCCCGCGACATAATCGCTGACGGCGCGGGCCCGTCCCGCCACGCCGCGCATCTCCTCCATGGTTCGGGCTTGCAGGGAAAACTCCGGCGGCAGCAGCGCGGGATCATCCGTAAAGACATCGAACAAGGTACGGATAACCCGCTGCGCCTTGGCGCTCATGCGCCGCACCTTATAGTGTTGATACAGTTGTTTGCGCAGAAACCGTTTCATTTCCAGGTTAAGCTCTCGCATGGTCTCGCTGAAGCCCACCAAGGGTGCGGCTTGGGCGCGCACCGCGGCGATGTCTGCCGGGGCCGCGGCTGTCAGGCGCTCGCGACTGGCCTCCACCAAATCCATCACTTGGCGGTTGATCATGCGCCGCACCACTTCGTGTATGAGTCGCCGCCCGCTCAGGGTGGGGTAGCGCTCAATCACCTCCTCGTACTGATCACGGAATAATTGCAGCTCCCGCAGTTGGTCAATGGTGATCAAGCCGGCGCGCAGGCCGTCATCCACGTCATGATTATTGTAGGCGATCTCGTCGGCGACATTAGCGAGCTGCGCCTCCAGACTGGGTTGCTGCCGGTTGAGAAACCGCTGGCCGAGTTCGCCCAGTTCCTTGGCCTTGGCCGGCGCGCAATGCTTCAAGATCCCTTCCCGGGACTCGAAAGTGAGATTGAGCCCGCGGAACTCGGCATAGCGTTCTTCCAGCTCATCCACCACCCGCAACGACTGCAGGTTATGCTCGAAACCGCCGTAATCGCGCATGCAGCCATTGAGGGCGTCCTGTCCGGCATGACCGAAGGGAGTGTGACCCAAATCATGGGCCAGGGCGATGGCCTCGGTAAGATCCTCGTTGAGGCGCAGCGTCCGTGCGATGGAACGGCCTATCTGTGCCACTTCGATGGAATGGGTAAGACGAGTGCGAAACATGTCGCCTTCATGATTCACGAATACCTGGGTCTTATATTCGAGGCGGCGAAAGGCGCCTGAGTGAATGATACGGTCGCGGTCGCGTTGATATTCGCTGCGGTAATCGGGGGGCGGCTCGGGGATATGCCTCCCGCGGGAAAAGGCTTCACGCGCGGCATATGGCGCCAAGTTCGCTTCGGCGAGCGGCGCACTCATGTGCCACCATCACTGACGATAGTCATCCAACACCTCGCGCAGTAACAACGAATCGTATTCCGCCGTGATGACCGCCTCACCAACGGCCTTCAATAACACCAGGCGGATCGTACCCGCCTGGGCCTTTTTATCCACCGCCATCACTTCCAGCATCCGCACCGGATCCAAGGCGGCCGGCGCCCGCACCGGTAGGCGCGCGCGCTGGACCAGGGCCTCGACCCGCGCCACATCCTCGGCACTGATCCAGCCCAACCGCGCCGACAAGGCCGCCGCCATGCACATCCCCGCCGCCACCGCCTCGCCATGCAGCCACACGCCGTAACCCATGCCGGTCTCTATGGCGTGACCGAAGGTATGGCCCAGATTCAACAATGCCCGCACGCCGCTCTCCCGCTCATCGGCCGCCACGACTTCCGCCTTGTTGCGGCAGGATCGCTCGATGGCCTCCGCCAAGGTCGCCGCGTCGCGGCGCAACAGGGCATCCATGTGCCCTTCCAACCATTCGAGAAAGGCCATATCCCGGATAAGACCGTATTTAATCACCTCGGCAAGACCGGCGCTCAATTCCCGGTCGGGCAGGGTAGCAAGGGTAGCGGTATCGACCACCACGCAATTGGGCTGGTGAAAGGCGCCGATCATATTCTTGCCCAGGGGATGATTGACGCCGGTCTTGCCCCCCACCGACGAATCCACTTGGGCGAGGAGGGTGGTGGGAATCTGGATAAAAGACACGCCGCGTTGATAGCAGGCGGCGGCAAAACCGGCCATATCGCCGACCACTCCGCCCCCCAGGGCAATGACGGTCACCTTGCGATCGCAGCGGTTTTCCAACAAGGCATCGAAGATGCGATTCAGGATTTCCCAGTTCTTGTACTTTTCCCCATCCGGCAACACCACGGCGTGGTGCTGCAAATCCGCCACCGCGGCCTGGACCTTGTGCAGATACAACGGCGCCACGGTATCGTTGCTGACGATCATCACCTGCTGCCCAGCAAGATGGGTGCGCAACAGCTCGTCACGCGCCAGCAATCCATCACCGATATAGATGGGATAACTGCGCTCGCCGAGATCAACAACCAGTGTCTTCATCATCCACCGTCATTTCGTTTTTGGCTGCCCGTGATTTATGCCGCTCGGCAGGCTTGGCCTGATGCTTACCGCGCGCCGCTGGACAGATTTTAGCAAGGATTTCCCGCTCGGCGCTGCGCGCGGTACGACCGCCGGTGTCCACTATCAGATCGGCCACCTCCCGGTATAAGCCATCGCGGGCCTTGAGCAACTCCTCCAGGCGGGCACGGGGATCGGCGGTTTGCAGCAAGGGACGGTTTCGGTCCTTGGCGGTCCGGGTCAGCAACTGATCCGCCGTGGCGTAAAGATAGATCACCTTGCCCCGTCCCCGCAGCCACGCCCGGTTGTCCGCATCCAAAACCACCCCGCCGCCGGTGGCCAGCACGATGCCGCTGCGCTGGGTCAGTTCCTCGATCACTTTCTTTTCGCGCTGGCGAAAACCCGCTTCCCCTTCTATGTCGAAGATCAAAGGGATGTCGGCGCCGGTGCGGCGCTCGATCTCGTGGTCGCTGTCCACGAACTCCAGATTAAGGGACTTGGCCAAGTGACGGCCGATGGTGGATTTGCCGGCCCCCATCAGGCCGACGAGGAAAATGTTATCGCAGTTGTCCATGCGTCAATAGTATGACGTGGGCAAGGGAATGAAAAGGGACCGGTAATGTTAGATCATTTCGCCCATCGGTGAAAATGAGTCTTTTCATAAAGCGTCTCTCTCTCATTTCCAACTCTGGCCACATATAAAAAGCCATGACGAGACTATCCTCGCCATGGCTTTCATGTTCGCAACCCGCTTGTTATTCGGACTAGGGCGCGGGTGACTTGGGATTAAAGGGTGAATCGTACAACTGACAATTCTTACCTTCATCAGCCTGAAAGGGCAAGGTGAGATACAATACTCCTGTGGTCTCGGAACCCAACACCGTAGTACTCGCCTTTATCTCGTCCTTGATCCAAACCGCATATTGCTTGGCATAGGTCAAGGTGAAGTTGGCAAGGCCATTCGCATCAGTGGTGACCGTGGCGGGCACCGTGCCACCAGTCGAGTTGCCGGGCGTAAGCATCCCATCGGCGACAAAATCCTGGGTAGTATTGAGACCATCAAGTCCGACAGCAGCAGTAGTAGCCGTCACAGTATAGATCTCATTGCCATTACCGTCTTTGGTATTGGTATCACTGATCTTATAACCTTGCGAAGTGACATCGGTTCCAACGGAGACACCTCCTATATACGGTACGTCTTCACCTGCATCCAGTATCAGGTTGCGATTGAGATCCTCGTTATCCCAGGTTGCGGTGGGAGCCGCCGCACAAGTCCCAGTGCTCCTGCCGTCCCAGTAACCGGTATTGTAGTACGCCGGCCAAATACTCAGCGACACCGTGGTTTGCACCGGATTGCCATTGGTATCCGCCACCACCACCGACATGGGCAAGCTGTAGGATGCGCCGCCCTGCACGGGCTGACTCAACGTAGTACCGGCACCGATCACCACCGAGCCGGCGGTTTGATTGATCTGAATACTCTTGGTTTTGCTGGCGATCGGGTTGGATGAACTGTCATACACAGTGGCCTTTATCTGCACACCGTTGCTATCACTGCTCAATGAACCGGAGGTGAAGGTCGCGGTAACTTTACCGGTGCTATCGCTGATACCGTAGATG
>CAYWIQ010000118.1:0-7305 GCA_964458405.1 uncultured Chromatiaceae bacterium | reverse complement strand
TAGCCCCCGCCACGATGGCCTTGGCCAGATCCCCGGAATAGCGCACGCCGCCGTCGGCGATCACCGGCACGCCGAGTTTTTCCAAGGCCTTGGAGGTATTGGCCACGGCGGTGATCTGCGGCACGCCCACGCCGCTGACAATGCGCGTGGTGCAGATGGAACCGGGGCCGATGCCCACCTTGACGGCGTCGGCACCCGCCTCTACCAGGGCCAGGGCCCCGGAAGCCGTCGCCACATTGCCGCCGATTACCTGCACATCGGGAAAATGGCGCTTTATCCACTGCACTCGGTTGAGCACACCCTGGGAATGGCCATGGGCGGTATCCACCACGACCACGTCCACTTCCGCCGCCACCAAGGCGGCCACCCGTTCGTCGGTACCCTCGCCGGTGCCTACCGCCGCCCCTACCCGCAGACGCTCATAGCCGTCCTTGCAGGCGTTGGGCTTATCGTGGGCCTTTTGGATATCTTTCACGGTGACCAGACCGCTCAACTGGAATCGGTCGTTGACCACCAGGACCTTCTCGATACGGTTCTGGTGCAGCAAACGCATCACCTCTTCACGGCTGGCCCCCTCCTTGACGGTCACCAACCTTTCCTTGGGGGTCATGACCGTGGACACCGCGTTATCGTAGCGCGTCTCGAACCGCAGATCGCGGTTGGTGACGATGCCCACCAATTCATTGTCTTTGTCCACCACCGGCACCCCGGAAATCTCGTGGGCGCGGGTAATGGCCAATACTTCGCTGATGGTGGCGTTGGGCAGCACGGTGATCGGTTCCTTGATCACCCCCGCCTCGTACTTCTTGACCTTGCGCACCTCATCGGCCTGCTGCTCGGCGGACATGTTCTTGTGAATGATGCCGATACCCCCCTCCTGGGCCAGAGTAATGGCCAGGCGCGCCTCGGTCACGGTATCCATGGCGGCGGAAACCAGCGGGATATTCAGGAAGATGTCTCGGGTCAGGCGGGTCTTGAGATCCACATCCCTGGGCAACACCGAAGAGTGGGCGGGCACCAGCAGCACATCATCAAAGGTGAGTGCTTCCTCGACTACGCGCAACATAGGCGATACCCCGTCTACTACGAATAAAGTAACCGGGCATTATAGGACCTCGCGCCAGACAGGTAAACAACGGGGCGGCACCTTCGCCATCTGATACCGGTATAAGCTATTATATCGACATGGAATTGCCATTGACGCCCGCCTCTGCCGCGGAGTCCGCCCTGCAACGCGATATCTACAGCGTCTCGCGCCTCAATCGCGAGGTCCGGGCGCTGCTGGACGGGCATTTTTCCCTGTTGTGGATCGAGGGGGAGATCTCCAACCTGTCGCGCCCGTCCTCCGGCCATCTCTATTTCTCCCTCAAGGACCGGGATGCCCAGGTACGCTGCGCCATGTTCAAGATGCGTAACCAGCTGCTGCCCTTCACCCCCAGCAATGGCATGCAGGTATTGGTACGGGCGCGCGTCGGTCTTTACGAGCCACGCGGCGACTTCCAACTGGTGGTGGAACATATGGAAGAAGCGGGCGACGGGCTGTTGCGCCGCGCCTTCGAGGAACTGAAAAAGCGCCTCGATAGCGAAGGCCTGTTCGACCCCGCACATAAAAAACCCCTGCCGAGATTGCCCCAGCACATCGGGGTGATCACCTCCCCTACCGGGGCGGCGATCCGCGATATCCTCAGCATCCTACGCCGCCGCTTTCCCACCATCCCGGTGCTGGTGTACCCGGTGCCGGTGCAAGGCGCCACGGCCGCCGGGGAGATCGCCCGCATGATCCGCCTCGCCGGACAACGCCGCGACTGCGACGTGCTCATCGTCGGACGCGGCGGCGGATCGCTGGAAGATCTGTGGGCCTTCAACGAGGAAGCGGTAGCACGCGCCATCTACGACTGTCCCATCCCCATCGTCAGTGGCGTGGGGCATGAAATCGACATCACCATCGCCGACTTCGTCGCCGATCACCGCGCCGCCACCCCCTCCGCCGCCGCAGAGCTGGTAAGCCCCAACGGCGAGGAATGGCTGCAGGCCTTTAACAATCTGGAGTCACGGCTGCTCACCCAAATCAAGCGCCAGCAGCACACTAAGACCCAAGCCCTGCAATGGTTGGCGAAACGCTTGGCACAACATCATCCCGCGCGCCGCCTCAGCGATCATGCGCAACGCCTGGACGAACTGGAACAACGCCTACACCTCGCCTGGCGGACCCAGCAGCGTCATGCCACGGCGCGCCTGCATACCCTCAGCGCACAGTTATACCGCCATGAGCCCAGCCGCCGCCTGCAACAACTGCAACTGCGCCGGGAGCATCTCGACCTGCGCCTGGCCCAAGCCATGAAGGGGGCACTGGAACGGCGCCGTCAGCAGTTGGCCGGTCTTGGTCATGCCTTGGACGCGGTAAGTCCGTTGGCGACGTTGGGGCGCGGCTACGCCATCGTCAAACGGCTACCGGATGAAACTATCGTGCGTACCGCCACAGCCGTTAAGATTGGTGACCGCATCGAAACCCGCGTCGCGCAGGGACGCTTGATCTCCACCGTGGATGAGAAGTACGAATCATGAAATATCTCTTGGCACTGACACTTAGCCTATTCTCCACTGTTCTCCCCGCTGCCGAGCTACCGCAGGGCGAACCCGTCCCGGGCGGCATTGCCATCGTCCCTCTCACCAACGGCGATTCACCCGCCCCCAGCGCCTATTTCGCGGGCCAACGGGTCATGGTGCTGAAAAACGCCGGCAAGTGGACCGCCGTCATCGGCATCCCCCTGAAAAGCACACCGGGCACCGCCACCCTGAAGGTTCGCAACGGCGGCCACAGCAGCAGCCACTCATTCACCATTCACGACAAGACCTACAAGACCCAGAGAATCACCATCAAAGACAAACGCAAGGTGGATCCCACGGCGCTCGACCTCAAACGCATCCACCGCGAGAGCCGCATCATGCACGCCGCCTTCACCGCTTGGCACGCCCGCGATAACGTCCCCCTGCAACTGGATCTTCCCGTGCACGGCCCGATCAGCAGTCCTTTCGGCCTGCGGCGCGTCTTCAATGGTGAACCGCGCAACCCCCACAGCGGCCTCGATATCGCCGTCCCGGCCGGCACACCCATCCATGCCCCGGCGTCGGGACGGGTGGCGGCGCTCGGCCATTACTTCTTCGACGGCAATACCGTGCTCATCGACCACGGCCAAGGCCTGGTCACTATGTATTGCCATATGAAAAAGATCCTGGTGAAGAAGGGCCAACAACTCTCACGCGGTGACGTTATCGGCTTGGCGGGTCAAACCGGACGCGCCACCGGCCCCCACGTCCACTGGGGTGTAAGCCTCAACAACGCCCGCGTCGATCCGGGCTTGTTCTTGGCGCCGGGAGCCTTGGCTAAATTGGAAGGGAGATAGTTGCCGGGCTGCGCGGACGGACAATAAGGGAATCAGGACACAGCGCGTTCCACATGCCCAGCACTGCCAATACGGGCGATGCAAACCTCGTTAGGCTATTCGAGGCCCGCGCAGGGTGAAACGCCAGCGCCTCGAACAACACCCATCCCACCTTGGTGGGAAACAATCTTGTACACACGGGTAATCTACCAGAATCAGGAACATCCAATCCTGAACTACCCTCACCCTGAATCAACCGTGGATCTATATTATCGTCTTCCACCCTGGCCAACAGCGCCAAGGGAAGCTCCACGTTATTTTGCTAATGGTCCGAAACCGTTTTTCTCTTTATAGACCTTGCACCACGGCATTCAGCATCAACAGCATGAAACAGATTGGGAAAAGAAAGAACACAATGAGCGGATTCAGCTTCATCATCTCAACTCCTTTTTTCTAGTTAAAAAGCCACCGTGGACAGGGCGCTATTGTTCAAATAGTTCGGCCCCCTAAACCGGGGCCTATTATGGCAGGATAGTGATTATTGTAAAAGACTTAAGCGTATAACTCCCCCAAAATTACACTTAATTTTTTTATGGATATTATTGTCTCGACCGTAGCGTCGATTTATGCACACACCTCCCGCTAGATTTCAGCTTCACAGGTTCTAAGCCGTAGGATGGTGCCGAACGGCGTTCGAGCCGCTTGACCGTTAATCGGCTTCCCGCTCCAGGTTACAGCAATGCGATGCCTGCTCGGCCCGCTCCACGCCATGGAGGACGGCACCCGTCACCGGATTGCTACGAAAAGTGGTACAGCCTTTTAAACCCAGGTCAAAGGCCTGCCGGTAGAGATCACGGAATGCCGCGAAATCGTAATCCGTCGGCACATTGATGGTCTTGGAGATGGCCTGATCCACATAGGGCTGAATGGCGGCCTGCATATGCAAATGTACGGCAGGCGTAAGGTGAAGTGCATCGCAGAAACTCGGTGGCAGTGCCGATACATCCTCCAGCTTGTGTCGCCATAGATCGACGGCATAATCGATCACGCGGTATTCAGCATACGTCCCATCGAATTCCAGCACGTTCCGGGAGAACGCGCTATCGAACACCGGCTCCAGACCGCTGGACACGTTATTGGCCAACAAACTGATAGTTCCGGTGGGGGCGATGGCGGTGAGGTGGCTGTTACGAATCCCGTTACGCGCGATGCCGTCGCGAATATCGGCGGGCAGATCAGTGACAAACGCACCATCAAGATAGGCGTCCTTGTCGAAAAACGGAAACGGCCCTTTCTCGGCAGCGAGGCGTATGGAGGCGCGATAGGCGCTATGACAAACCGTAGTCATGACCGTTCGCGCCGTTGACAGTGCCTGCTCACTGTCATAACGAATCCCCAGCATGATCAAGGCATCGGCCAAACCGGTAAATCCCAGACCGATGCGCCGCGAACCACGCGCCTGATGCGCCTGGGCAGTTAGAGGAAACTGGGAGACATCGATAACATTGTCCAACATGCGTACCGCGACCGCCGCTGTCTCGGCGATCCCCTCGAGATCAAGCCGGGCATCCGCGGCGAAGGGGTTTCGCACAAACTGGGTAAGATTGATCGAGCCGAGATTGCATGCGCCGTAAGGCGGCAACGGCACCTCGCCGCACGGATTGGTGGCGCTGATGTGTTCGTAGTAATGGAGATTATTGGATTGATTGATGCGATCTATGAACAACACACCCGGCTCGGCGTAATCGTAGGTGGCGCGCATGATCTTTTCCCACAAAGACCTTGCCGACACCCGGCGATGCACCTCGCAAGCCACCTCGCCGTCATACCCCGGCCAGGCGCTCATCAGCGTTTCACCGTCCGTCCCGTGTTCATCGCAGGGAAACAATAACGGCCAATCACGATCATCGCGCACCGCCGCCATAAAGGCATCGCTGACCAGTACGGAAATGTTGAAATGACGCAGTTGATCCTTGTCCCGTTTAACGGTAATGAATTCTTCAATGTCGGGGTGATCGCAACGTAATGTCCCCATCATGGCGCCGCGGCGCGCACCGGTGGAAAGGATGGTGGCGCACATACTGTCCCAGATACGCATGAACGACACCGGACCGGATGCCACCGAACCGACGCTATAAGCCCGGCTACCCCGGGGTCGCAATGTGGAAAAGTCGTAACCGACACCACCGCCCTGCTGCATGGTCAAGGCGCCTTCCTTAAGGGCGTCGAAGATGCCGTCCATGGAGTCGGCGATGACACCCATGACGAAACAATTGAACAACGTTACCTTATGCGCGGTACCGGCCCCGGCCTGTATACGCCCGCCGGGCAGAAATTTAAAACCTTCCAAGATCGAGAAAAAGCGTGACGCCCAACCCGAAGGATCTTGACCCTCGTTCGCCGCCAAACTGCGGGCAACACGTCGCCAACTATCGGCGATAGTGGCATCGCACACCACGTCGCCCTCGCGATGACGGTATTTGACGTCCCAGATGTGGCGGGCGATCGGTGCAGTGAAATACGGATCGGCCATGGTTCAGAGCATAGCACCAAACTGAAGCCTGGTTACATACATCGCTATCATCACAAGCCGGCTAGACGTAACACGGCGAGAGGCGGCCGCTTAAAATCAACATACGCGTGCGCACCGCGCGGTTTCTTAGGTTGGATTATTTGCGCTTGATAAAGCGTTGCAGGCGTTTGCGCTTGGCCACTTGGCGTTTGGTCAATACGTTCTTTTTCCCGGCATAGGGATTGGCGCCGGTCTTGAATTCCAGTCGCAGCGGCGTACCTTCGAGATGCAGGGCCTCGCGGAAGGCGTTGACCAGGTAACGTTGGTAGGCGGCCGGCAGCGCGGCGGTCTGATTGCCGTGAATGATGATCAGAGGGGGATTGCTGCCACCTTGATGCGCATAACGCAACTTGATGCGCCGCCCCCTCGCCAAGGGCGGCGGGTAATGAATCACCGACTGATTCATGATGCGGGTCAGCTCGGGAGTAGGTAATTTGCGCATCGCCGCGGCATAGGCGTGGCGAATTTCGGCGAACAGATTCCCGACGCCGGTACCGTGCAAGGCGGATATGAAGTGGACGGCGGCAAAATTCAAAAACGGCAGACGGCGATCGATTTCGGCCTTTATGCGTTGACGTTGTTCTGGTGGCAACCCATCCCATTTGTTGACCGTAAGCACCAGGGCGCGGCCCCGCTCCACGATCATGCCGGCCAGCGTCAGGTCCTGGGCATGCACACCTTCCCGCGCGTCCAAGACCATGATCACCACGTTGGCGGCATCGACCGCCTGCAAGGTTTTCACCACACTGAACTTCTCGACGGCATCGCCGATGCGAGCGCGACGCCGTACCCCCGCAGTATCTATCAACACGTAACGTTGACCGTCCCGCTCATAGGGGATATACACGCTGTCGCGAGTGGTGCCGGCCTGATCATAGACCAGGACCCGTTCCTCGCCGAGCAGCCGGTTGATCAAGGTTGATTTGCCGACGTTGGGCCTGCCGACTACGGCGACGCGGATACCGTCCTCCACCTCGTCGCCGTCGGCGACGGCCGGCGGCAATTCCGTTAGCACCGCATCCATCAACAAGGCCACACCGTCACCGTGCGCGGCGGACACGGCGTGGGGTTGCCCCAATCCTAAAGATTGGAATTCCGCGACGGCGAGCTGCGGATCGGCGCCTTCGCTCTTATTGACCACCACGAAGATCCGTTTACCCATGCTGCGCAATGCGGCGGCGATTTGTTCATCACCCGCCACCAAACCACTACGGCCATCCACCAGGAGCAGCACCACATCCGCCTCGACAATCGCCTGATTGGCCTGACCGGCGATGTGTTGCGCCATGGTCTCCGCCTCACCGCTCAATCCGCCGGTATCCACCACCATATAAGGGCGATCGCCGATCT
>CAYWIQ010000117.1:6424-7375 GCA_964458405.1 uncultured Chromatiaceae bacterium | reverse complement strand
CCAGGCCGAGGCCGTCGCCTTGGCATCATAACGATCAGCGGCGCCAGGATCGGTGAACCCCCGATCCGCATCCAGGCTCAAAACGTTAAACTCCACCCGGGTCTTACTTAAGCTATCTTTAAAGGTCTGAACCTGTTTACGGCTTAACTGTTGGTCGCGTTCCGCCACCACGATCAGTACCGGGCTGACGATGGTCTGTACCCGGGCCGGGTCGGTCTCCAGGTGGGTAGGGTAATAGCAAACGGTGGCCGCCACCGCCGAGGGGTCCTTCAACGTCGAGAGCAATGCCTGGGTGGCGCCGTAATCCCACCCCAAGACCACCACCTTGCGCTTGGGGTTTTCATGCTTGAGAAACCGCAGGGCCGCCGCGATATCCGTATCCGCCCAAACCGGATCGATCTGGTGCATTACTTTCGTAGCATATTCCCAACTCTTGCCGTGCCGCCCGTCATAAAGATCAATGGCTAAGGCACGGTACCCCAGCCCGGCAAAGCGTTCCGCCCAATCCCGGGCCTGGATATTGAATCCGTAGCGGTCGTGGAGCAGCAACACCCCCCGCGAGGCCTCCGCGGGGCCGGCAACATAGGCATCGAAGGTGGTGCCGTAGGCGGTGGTCAGGACCGTCGCCTTACCGGTGGGCTGTGGGGGTTGCGCCCCCTCCTGGGCGTGGGCCATGGCCGCAACCAGGCTTAAAGCGCAAATCAAGCAACGCAGCATGCTGTCCCCTCTACCAAAACGGTGATCGGGAAAAATAACACGTCACCGCGCCGAAGAACAATCCATTGCGGATCAAACGCCTTGCAACTGGCGCAGGGTCTGCCACGGGGGACGGCGGAGGATAAACCGCGTCCCCCACATCCCCGCGACGGCAACGCACAGCGCCCCCCCCCCCCCCCCCCACCACCACAAGGCGGCGTTGACGCGATAGGGAAAGTGGAACAGGTGTTCGGC
>CAYWIQ010000117.1:0-6414 GCA_964458405.1 uncultured Chromatiaceae bacterium | reverse complement strand
GGCGGCCCCGGAGGCGGCGATCAGACCGGCGATCAAGCCAATGCCGGCGAATTCCAGCGCCATGCCGCTCAACAGCTGGCGGCGCCCCGCCCCCAGGGTGCGCAACACCGCCCCTTCCAGGAGACGCTCATCCAGGGACGACTGAATGGCGGCGTACAGCACCACCAAACCGGCCAATACCGTGAAACCGAATACGTACTCCAAGGCCAGGGTCACCCGCTCCATTACCTGCCGCACCTGGGCCATGATCGCCGCCACATCGATGATCGTGATGTTGGGAAACCGTTGCACCAGCCGTTCAAGAAAGGCCTCCTTGCCCACCGGCAGATAGAAACTGGTGATATAGCTGGTGGGGTAACCCTCCAAGGTACCGGGCGAGGCGATCACAAAAAAGTTAACGTGAAAACTGTCCCACGCCACCTTGCGCAGATTCGCCACCCGCGCGCTAAGGACGTGGTCGCCGATACGATAGGTCAAGGTATCGCCCACAGCGATGTCCAGGGTCTTGGCGAGGCCTTCCTCCACCGACAACAACGGCTGTCCGCCGGCAACGCCTGTATCCCACCATTTGCCGGCCACGATGCTGTTATCCGATTGCATCTTCTCGGCCCAGGAAAGATTGAATTCCCGTTCCGCCAGACGGCGGGCGCGCTGATCTTGATAATCCTCCGGCGATACCGGTTTGTCGTTGATGGCGGTCAAGCGGCCGCGCACCATGGGATACAACGCCGTGCCGGCAAAACCGTTGCCCTTAAAAAAGGCCTCAAGGGGTTTAACCTGTCCGGGCTGAATATTGATCACGAAACGATTGGGTGCCCGCATTGGCAGGCTGGCCTGCCAATCGGCGAGCAAGTCCACACGCACCACGCCCAATAGTAGTAACGCCAACATTCCCACCCCGAAGGCCACTACCTGGATGACGCTTTCTTGAGACCGGCGCGTGAGGTTGGCCATGGCAAAGCGTGAAACGCCACTAAGCCGGCGGCGCAAGCGGGCCAACAATGCCATGACCGCGAAGGCGACCGCGGCCAGGACCATCACCGTGGCTGCGCTGCCGCCCAACACCATGCCTGCCATCCGGAGGTTATCGGCCTGCCACACGGCGATCAGCGCCAGCACGACCACACCTAGCAGATAGGCCGCCACACTCGGCATCGGCAATGCGCCGATCTCGCGCCGCAACACCCGCAAGGTCGGCACGCTACGCAGGTGCAACAACGGCGGCACGGTGAATGCCGCCAAGGTGATCAAGCCCACCAACATCCCGGTCAGTACGGGAAACCAAGAGGGATACGGCAACGCCGACGCCGCCAGCGATCCCAGAATATCGCCCAACAGACCTTGGGCGGCATAGCCGGCGACACAACCCAACGCGCTTCCGCCTATGCCCAGCACCAACAATTGGCCGCCGTACAAAACAGCGATATCCCCCTGGGTAGCGCCGAAGGTGCGCAGGATCGCGACATTATCCAAATGGCGGGCGACGAAACGGCGCGCCGCCATGGCCATGGCCACACCGGCGAGTAAGACACTCACCAAACTGGCCAACCCCAGAAACTGGCGCGCCCGCTCTAGAGCGGTACGCATCTCCGGACGGGCGTCTTCCACGGTCTCGAGGCGCTCGCCACGCGCCAGTTTCACCGTAACGGCCTTGCGATAGGCCTTCAACATCGCGGCGTTCCCCGCCACCAACAGCCGGTAGTGCACCCGGCTGCCGGGCTGGATCAGTCCCGTGGATGCCACATCCGCATCGTTCATCAGCAGCCGCGGCGCGATGTTGAATAACGAACCACCGCGGTCCGGCTCATGGCTGATCACCGCCGTCACCTTGAACACCGCATCACCTACGGTGATCCTATCACCCACATGGATCGCCAACTCCCCCAACAGGCGTTCATCGGCCCACACGCTGCCCGGCGTGGGTATGTTTTGGGCGACATGATCGGGGGCGAAGCGCTGCGGTGCGATGCGCAGTTCGCCGCGCAACGGATACTCGGCGGTAACCGCCTTCACCGACGTGAGTTGATTGCGCCCATCCGCCTGCACCATGCTCAAAAAACTCATGGTGCGCGCCGTCCTTAGACTACGTTGCTGCGCGGCTTGGATGAAGCCATGGTTCAACGCATGATCGGACGCAATCACCAGGTCGGCGCCCATCAACACATTGGCCTGGCGCTCCAATAACTGCTGAATGCGATCGGTGAAGAATCCCACCGAGGTAACACTGGCCACCGCGATCACCACCGCCAATGCCAGCACCCTGACCTCGCCGGAACGCCAATCCCGCGCCAACAACCGCAAAGCCAACAGCACGCGTTTCATGACGTCCCCTTGAGCCGGCCGGCTTCCAGTTCCAGACGGC
Source organism: uncultured Chromatiaceae bacterium (assembly GCA_964458405.1). Lineage (GTDB taxonomy): Bacteria > Pseudomonadota > Gammaproteobacteria > DRLM01 > DRLM01 > JARRQJ01. The sequence goes on along the minus strand of CAYWIQ010000117.1, from coordinate 4,052 downwards.
GGCCGCAGCGTTGCGCCAGGTGTTCATCATGGGTCACCAATACCAATGTCGTGTCTTGCTCACGATTCATAGCGAACAACAACTCGATGATGCGCAGTCCGGTCACGCTGTCCAGATTGCCGGTGGGTTCGTCGGCGAACAGCACCTTGGGTCGGGGGGCGAAGGCCCGCGCCAGCGCCACCCGCTGTTGCTCACCACCCGACAGCTGTTTGGGATAATGCTGAAAGCGCTGCGCCAAACCCACCCGTGTCAGGACCTCGCACGCCGCCGCGCGGGCACTGCCGTGACCGGCCAGCTCCAAAGGCAACATGACGTTCTCCAAAGCGGTGAGGTTGGGTAACAGATGAAAGGCCTGAAACACGAAACCCACGCGCGCAGCCCGCAGGCGCGCCCTACCGTCCTCATCCAGCGCCGACAGCTCTACGCCGTCCATGTAGACACGGCCGCTGCTGGGCGTATCCATCCCCGCCAACAGACCCAGCAAGGTAGACTTACCCGCCCCCGACGCCCCTACCACCGCCACCGCCTCGCCGGGGAAGATGCTAAGATTGATGTCTTGCAACAGGGTCAGCTCACCCTCTGGCAGGCTGACCCGTTTACTCAAGCCTTCGGTAACGATGACCGCAGGCGCCCGCGAATCCGACATGCCGAAACGACTCCTATTATTGATTGTCCTATTGCTGCCCGTACCCGGCTTAACCGCCACTATCGCGGTATTGGGTGACAGTTTGAGTGCCGCCCATGGTATCGCACAAAATCAAGGCTGGGTGGCGTTGCTGGGAAAGCGCCTGCAATCGCAATGTCCCGCCTGCCGCTTGATCAACGCCAGCATCAGCGGCGAAACCACCGCCGGCGGACGTACCCGCATCGCGGCGCTGCTTAACCAGCATCACCCGGACATTCTGATCGTGGAGCTGGGCGGCAACGACGGCCTGCGCGGTCTGCCCATTACGGAGATGTATGACAACCTTGAACACATCATTACCTCTGCACTGGCTCGCGGTACTAAGGTCGTGTTGGTGGGTATGCGTCTCCCGCCTAACTATGGACCCCACTATACGCGGGAGTTCCACCATGTCTATCAACGCCTCGTCGATAAATACCATACGGCTTGGGTGCCGTTCCTGCTGGCGGGGTTCGCCGACCAGAGCGATCTGTTTCAGGCCGACGGCATCCACCCCATCGCCGCGGCCCAAGGCGCCATGCTGGATAATGTCTGGCCGGCGCTAAAACCATTATTGCCTAGCCCCGGCAATGCCGCTGCAACTCCCCCCTAACAACCCGTTGTCACAATCCGTAACAACCGCAGGACAGGTCACCGAAGATGGCCTCCACCCGAAACAGAATGGTGGGAGTAAAATGGAAGGATTCGCTTTCCGGCCAGGACACGCCGGGTTGCACATCGAGAAACAACCATTCTCGATGTATCCGTACCCGCCAGGTGGCGCTCAAGGCATAATCGGTGACGTGGGAGTTGGGTTGGCTCTGGCCGTAGACACTGGCACCGTACGATAAAGCGTGATTGGTGTCGATGGGATGGAACAAAACAAAGCTCTGCTCGAAATCGAAACGCTGATCATGATCGCTCCAGATCGCCTGGGTGCGCGAACGCCCCAGATAGTGATCGTTGAATTTATAGTCGGCATCGTATTGGGTACTCTCACCGGCACCACTCTGTTCATACCAGTACACGGCTTCGGTAAAGCGGAATTGCCATTGCCGCACGCGCTGAACGCGCGACACGCGCAACCTGGCAAAAGGCGGCAGGGTCAGGCCGTGAAACCTGAGCCCCGCATCGGTACTGATGTTCCAATGCGGTGTATCGGCCACCTGCACCTGCACCGCCGCCCTAAAATCGTTCGGCACATTAACTTTGGGAGTGCCGCTTTGGGTAGGCACGGCCGTAGTCGGCACCTCGCCGGTGACGTCGCTGTCGCTTTCAAGCAGAATGTGCAAGCGCTTTTCCAACGCCGGCAACACTACCTTGGCCTGCAGTATGGGATTGAAATCGCTGGCTCCGGACTTCCTCAGGACCAGGTCGCCGTAGAATCGCAGGTAGCTGGTACGGGATTCCTGAAAGACTCGCTCGTCGGCAAAATAGCTATCGACTCTATTTGAAAGCGAAACAAAGCGTTCCGAAATATAATCGCGCGGCTTATCCAGCCAGTCGAAGTAACTGGATGTCTCCGGATTTATAGAGTATTCGTCCTGGGCCGCCGCCACAACATGCCACGGCATGACCAGCATTGAGAGCCACCCTATGACCGCGACTCGCGAGGTTAAGTATGCGCAACACCTACAGATACTATTCATCATCGGTTAGGGCCGCACCATGAGCAATCATGATCACATGCCGGAATCAACGAGAAACGAGGCGCAAACGGGTGAGTCGAGAATCCATTATTGGATGACGCCTCTACACGATACACTTGCTCATTCCCTCCCTGTCCGATCATGCAAGCCGGCCCGGCTGAATATTTGACAAGCTCCAAACTGCCATGCAAATCCTATGCAAGGCAGCCCCATGGCTGAACCAGCTAGCGAAGATACTACTTACCTGAAAATACGCCGCAAGATAATCTCAGCAGGCGGTTGCGAGATGATGGTATCACCCGCCAGGGTGAAAAGATCCAGATTATTGAAGAAATAATCGGGGTCAAAGAAGTAGATCTGCACGCTTTGCACCAGATTTTGCACGCGGCCGGTGATCACGTTGAGTTGGGTCTGCGTCGTTGTAATCGGAGTACCGCCCGAGCCGGCAATATAGATGCGGAACAACGGATTGTTATCCAGGATCACGGAATAACCGCCGTCCACCTGGAAGGTGCCGCCGTAGTAATAGAGCACCAGCCCGCTGTCGGTGATATTGCCGCCCGAGGCGACGACCGTGAGGTGGCCGTCGATGCTGACATCGCCGTGATCGAAGCCATCCACCGTATAGGTGTTCCCGTAGACGAACGGGTTGGCCGGTAAGGGAATCGTCGCCGGGATCACCGCCGGCCCGAAGTCGATATCGCCGACTGCGGTGATCGAGGCGGGATGGGCACGGGTAATCTCCAGAGAGGGATCGGTTGCAGGCGTTACGAAGGCCAGCGTAAACATCGATATCGCTCCGCCAAAGCTATTGGCGGGATTGGTCAAGGTAATGCTGTTGGCATTGGCGGCAAGATAACTGGTACCTGCCACGGTCAATACATCACTCTGGGTAATGGGCCCGCCACCGGCGTAGACCGCCAGATTTCCGGTCAGGGTGGTCAATGGCAGGTTGACACCGGCGTTGTCGAAGATGACCGTCAAGTTGCGCAGAATCGTGGGCACATATAACAGGTTGGCACTCGGATTGATATTGCGGAGTCCGACGTCCCTGATGGTGCCACCGTTGATGGTGGTAATTATCACGTCCCCTGCGAGATCGTTTGGCTCGATATCGAGCAAGACATCGACCTGTTGCTCCGTATCGACGGTAAAGGTGGAGGTACCCGCCACCGTCAATATACCGACCTCGGTAATGGCAGTAGCCGCGCTGGTCGCACCGCCGGCGGTGATATCCATGTCCCCCGTCAAGGTAACCGTCGGCAGGATGACCGGCGCATTGTCAAAAATGATAGTGAAGTTACGCGCAAATACGGTCGGATATGGCGTCGTAGCCGGGTCCGCGGGCGTTGGACTCAACCCCAACAGATTGGCCCCGGCGTTTACATTACGCAAACCGATATCGCGTACAAGAGGTGGACTGAGTGGCGTTGCACCGAGAGGATCGCTTGGATCCCTGACCGGCTGGATCGTCACCAAACCGGCAATGTCATTGGGTTGGGTCTGCAGCAAGACGTCCGCCCCATCCGGATACACCGCGGGGTCCAGCGCGCCGATCGTAAACGTCGCGTCGCCGCTTACCAGCAATGCGCCGACTTCGGTGATATCACCGTGGGCGGTCACATCCAGGTTACCTGCGACGGTAGATGCGCCAAGGATAATGGCGTTGCTGTCGACCACGCTGGCGTCGGCGCTCACGGTAGTGTTAAGAATCACCGGTCCGGTGAAGTCGTTGCCGG
>CAYWIQ010000116.1:0-7375 GCA_964458405.1 uncultured Chromatiaceae bacterium | reverse complement strand
GTGCCTTGCCGTTATATCGGGGATAAGGAATGCGAAGGAATCTGTTGTTAATGCTGGTGTCGGCAATGACTGCTTCCATGATCAGCATGTCTGCGCTGGCGTCCTCCGAGGATGGTATCGGCAGAATACCGACTGTCACCCGTCTGGTGCATGAATTTTTCCAACTGGAGGGCAAGCTCAGCCAGGCGGTGGAGAAGCGGGATACGCCGACCGTATCGAACTTGCTCAGCGATGACTTCGAAATGCGGGTGGGCGCAATGCCAGGTACCCCCATCCCGCGCGCTGCCTGGATTCAACAGTCCTTTGTCGAGCACGAGTCATCAACGGAGATGGAACAAATGGCCGTTCATGACTTCGGCAAGATCGCGATTGTCAGCTATTTATGGAAGATAAAGGCCACAAAGTCCAAAATGGAGCGCGATATCTTCATTGTTGATACCTGGAGGCAGGAAGCGGGTGCCTGGAAGTTGGCGGTAAGGTTTGCCGGCCCGGGGGCACAGAGTGATTACCCTATTCCCGGCGTTCCTATTATTGAACCTGCGTTTGAAAAAAAGGAATAAGTGACACCAGGCCGTCAATGTGACGCCCCGGGATTTTTTTGCGCAGCCGGTGTGCCTCTTCCATTGAGTAAAATCGTCTATTCTGGTACTTTGTACTCCCATCTTGTTTCGCTTACCCGCAGATCTTTTTAGAGGTTCATGACTAAGTTTATATTCGTCACCGGTGGGGTGGTGTCGTCCTTGGGGAAGGGCATCGCTTCGGCGTCGCTGGGCGCAATTTTGGAAGCGCGTGGTCTCAAGGTGACCCTGCTCAAACTGGACCCCTACATCAACGTCGATCCCGGTACCATGAGTCCCTTCCAACACGGCGAGGTCTACGTCACCGAGGACGGCGCCGAGACCGATTTGGACCTGGGTCACTACGAACGTTTTGTTCGTACCCGCATGGGCAAGTCCAATAATTTTACCACCGGCAAGATCTACGAAAATGTGATCCGCAAGGAACGGCGCGGTGACTATCTGGGCGGCACCGTGCAGGTTATTCCTCATATTACCGATGAGATCAAACACTGCATCTTGGCGGGCGCCGATGCCGCCGATGTGGCCCTGGTAGAGATCGGCGGCACGGTCGGTGACATCGAGTCGTTGCCGTTCCTCGAGGCCATCCGCCAAATGGGCGTTGAATTGGGTCGCGAGCGCACCCTCTATATCCATCTCACCCTGGTGCCGTACATCGCGGCGGCCGGTGAAATGAAAACCAAGCCCACTCAGCACTCGGTAGCGCAATTACGCTCCATCGGTATCCAGCCCGACGTGCTGATGTGCCGCGCCGACCAGGCGTTGCCGCCCGAAGAGCGGCGCAAGATCGCGCTGTTCACCAACGTGCGCGAGGAGGCGGTAATCTCGGCGGTGGACGTGGACAACATCTACAAGATTCCCATGCTGCTGCATGAGCAGGGGCTGGATCGCATCGTGGCGGACCGCCTGCAGTTGCATGTCCCCGACGCGGATCTTTCCGAGTGGCAGACGGTCATCAATGCCATGGAACATCCCGACGGCGAGGTCACCGTCGCCATGGTAGGTAAGTACGTGGAACTCACCGAGTCCTACAAGTCGCTGTCCGAGGCGTTGACCCATGCCGGGATTCAGACCCGCAGCCGAGTACGCATCAAGTACGTCGATTCGGAGGAGATCGCCCAGCAGGGTACCGATATGCTGGCGGGGATGGATGCTATCCTGGTGCCCGGTGGTTTCGGTGAACGCGGCATCGAAGGCAAGATCAAGGCGGTGGAATACGCGCGCCGTAATCGTATTCCCTATCTGGGTATCTGTCTGGGCATGCAGGTGGCGGTCATCGAATTCGCTCGCCACGTGGCCGGGATGCCCAACGCCCACAGCACCGAGTTCGATGCCAATACACCTTATCCGGTGATCGCCCTCATCACCGAGTGGACGACCTCCGAAGGTGGGGTGGAGCGGCGCAGCACGGATTCCGACTTGGGTGGTACTATGCGCTTGGGCGCACAGGCTTGTCGCTTGGAGCCCAATTCAAAAGCCTATGCCGCCTACGGCCAGGACATGATCATGGAACGCCACCGCCACCGCTACGAGTTCAATAACAATTTCCTGGAATCCCTGCAAGCGGCCGGCCTGCTGGTCTCGGGCCGATCGGACGACGGTAAGCTGGTAGAGATGATCGAGATCCCCGACCATCCGTGGTTCGTGGCTTGCCAATTCCATCCGGAATTCAAGTCCACGCCCCGTGACGGCCACCCCTTGTTCACCAGTTTCATCCGTGCCGCCCGCGAGCAGCACGCCAGCACTCGGAGATAAGCCATGCAACTTTGCGGATTCGAAGTGGGCATTGACCGCCCGCTGTTCTTGATCGCCGGTCCGTGTGTCATCGAGAGCGAGGCCCTGGCCTTGGAAAGTGCCAGCCAGCTTCGTGATATCACTACGCGGTTGGGTATCCCTTTCATTTACAAGTCTTCATTCGATAAGGCCAATCGCACCTCCGCGGCCAGTTTTCGCGGCCCGGGGCTGGAAGCGGGCCTCAAGATCCTGGAAAAGGTCAAACAGCAGGTGGGCGTACCGGTGTTGACCGATGTCCATGAAGACACCCCGCTCAACGAGGTGGCGGCGGTGGTGGATGTACTGCAGACCCCGGCGTTTCTGTGCCGGCAAACCAATTTCATCCAGAACGTCGCACGTCAGGGACGGCCGGTAAATATCAAAAAGGGCCAGTTTCTCGCCCCTTGGGACATGAAGCATGTCGCCGACAAGGCATTGGCGACGGGTAATCGTCAGATTATGGTATGCGAAAGAGGCGTGTCTTTCGGCTACAATAACCTGGTATCGGATATGCGCTCCCTGGCGGTAATGCGCGACACCGGTTGTCCGGTGGTATTCGACGGTACCCATTCAGTGCAATTACCCGGTGGCGCCGGGGGCAGCTCGGGCGGACAGCGCGAGTTCGTGCCGGTATTGGCGCGGGCTGCGGTGGCGGCCGGGGTTGCCGGCCTGTTTATGGAAACCCATCCTGATCCCGATAAGGCCTTAAGTGACGGTCCCAACGCATGGCCCTTAGATTGCATGGAAGAATTGTTGACAACGTTGCAGGAAGTGGACCAGATCGTCAAGGCGCGTGGTTTCGCCGAGACCAACAGCGGGAGATGACTGCGAAGGACAACGGAGAACAATCCTGCCGACGGCCGTCGGCAGGGAATGCAGTAAATAAACCTTCAAAATAATTAAGTAATCTTCTCCTTGGTTTTTTGTGTCGTTCGTGGTGAATTAATTTTGTTAATTGGAGTAGTCGATGTCGCAAATTGTAGATATACGTGGACGTGAGATTTTGGATTCGCGGGGTAACCCCACCGTAGAGGCGGACGTGGTGCTCGCTTCCGGCGCACGCGGTCGTGCCGCGGTGCCTTCCGGGGCATCCACCGGGTCGCGCGAGGCTGTGGAACTGCGCGATGGCGACAAGGCCCGCTTCGGCGGCAAGGGTGTGCGCCAGGCGGTATCCCACGTCAACGGCGAGATCCGTACCGCTTTGTTGGATCGCGACGGCGCCGATCAGCAGGGTATTGATCAGGCGATGATCGAACTGGACGGTACGCCCACCAAGGGCAAATTGGGCGCCAACGCTATCCTGGCGGTGTCCCTGGCGGCGGCGCGGGCCATGGCTCAGGAAAGCGGAAAACCCTTGTATCGCTACTTGGGTGGCGACGGCCCGTTTGACCTGCCGGTGCCGATGATGAATGTCATCAACGGCGGCGCTCACGCCGACAACAACGTCGACATGCAGGAATTTATGATCATGCCGCTAGGTGCGCCCAGCCTGGCGGAGGCGGTGCGCTACGGCGCCGAGGTATTCCATGCCTTGCGTGCGGTACTCAAGGGTCGCGGTATGAATACCGCGGTGGGCGACGAAGGCGGCTTCGCGCCAAACCTGCCGTCCAACGAGGCGGCACTGGAGGCCATCCTCGCCGCCATCGCCGAGGCCGGTTTCAAGGCGGGTAGCGACGTGGCCATCGCTATCGATCCCGCCAGCTCAGAATATTTCCATGACGGTCACTACCATCTCAAATCGGAAGGCAAGCAACTCACCGCCGAGCAGATGGTGGATTACTGGGCACGGTGGATGGAAAACTATCCCATCGTCTCCCTTGAGGACGGCATGGCCGAGGATGATTGGGCAGGGTGGAAACTACTGACCGAGCGCCTGGGCAAGCGGGTGCAACTGGTGGGCGACGATCTGTTCGTCACCAATACCGCCATCTTCGAAAAAGGCATTGAGCAGGGCATCGCCAATTCCATCCTGATCAAGGTCAATCAGATCGGTACATTGAGTGAATCCTTGGCGGCTATCGAAATGGCGAAGCGCGCCAACTACACGGCCGTCATTTCACATCGTTCCGGTGAGACCGAAGACACCTTCATCGCCGATCTGGCGGTGGCCACCAGTGTCGGTCAAATCAAGACCGGTTCCATGTCCCGCTCCGATCGCATCGCCAAGTACAATCAGTTATTGCGCATCGAAGAGGAGTTGGGGGATCAGGCGCACTTCCCGGGTAGCAAGGTCTTTTACAACCTGGCTTGATGCCCGACTTGATGTCCCGTGGCCGCGCGGGTAAAGTGGCGGGCGTATTCACCGGAAAGCCTTTGCTATGAAGGGGATCATAGCGGCGCTGGTCGTCATCCTGGCCTTGCTGCAAAACAAACTATGGATAGGCAACGGCAGTTTGGCTGAGGTCTATCGCCTCGATCAGACCATCGCCGCCCAGAAAAAGGAAAACGCCGCTGCCAAGGAACGTAATCTGGCGCTGCAGGCCGAGGTGGATGATCTCCAGCACGGGATGGCCGCCATGGAAGAACGCGCCCGCAGCGAGTTAGGCATGATAAAAAAAGACGAGACCTTTTTTCGCGTCATAGATCGTTGACGATTTCCCGCCATCCGCGTTCATTGCGGATTGGGGTATGCTGTAGTACCTCATTATTCGGACTAACAGGCCAGTGACCAGGGATCAATACAGTGCGTCTCCCCGCTTTTGGGCAGTGCTCCCGGCCGCCGGGATCGGCAGCCGTATGGGCGCGGCCGGCCCCAAACAATATCTGCCTTTGCACGGCAAATCTGTTTTAGAACATACCTTGGCGCGTATCGTGGACCACCCGAGTATCGCCGCCACCGTGGTGGCGATTGCTGCCGGTGATCGGCAGTGGTCCAGTGTTGCCGCCAATATTGCATCGTCATCCTTGATGGTGACCCAGGGCGGCGCGGAACGCTGTCACTCGGTGCTTAACGGGTTGCGTGCCTTAGAGGGACAGGCAGCGGCCGTCGATTGGGTGTTGGTACACGACGCGGCGCGGCCATGCCTGCGTCGAGAGGATGTGGATCGCCTCATCGAACAACTCCAAGACCATCCTGTCGGTGGCTTATTGGGGATTCCGGTGACGGACACCATGAAACGCAGCGATGAACACGGCAATGTCATCGAGACCGTACGCCGCGACGGTTTGTGGCGGGCGTTGACCCCGCAGATGTTTCGCTATGGATTGTTGATGCGCGCCCTAATCGCTGCGTTGGATCACGATGTTGTGGTTACCGATGAGGCCGCCGCCATTGAAATGGCCGGCCACACGCCGCGCATGGTGGAAGGGCGCGCCGACAACATCAAGATTACCCATCCCCAGGATCTGGTCTTGGCGGAGATCTACATGCAGCAACAGGAGGAAGGGTGATGCGCATCGGTCATGGTTATGACGCCCATCATTTTGCCGCAGGTCGCCCCTTGGTATTGGGTGGGGTAACGGTCCCGCATGATCAGGGGTTGGCCGCCCATTCCGACGGCGATGTCTTGATCCATGCGCTATGCGATGCCCTGCTCGGTGCGGCGGCATTGGGCGATATCGGCCGACATTTTCCAGACAGTAGCCGGGATTACGAGAATATCGACAGCCGCATTTTACTGCGTAAGGTGGTGGCGTTATTGCACGAACGGGCGTGGGATATCGCCAACGCGGATATCACCGTGATAGCGCAGAAACCCAAGTTGTCGTCTTTCATCCCGACGATGTGCAAGCACCTCGCCGCCGATCTGCAGGTGGAGGAGGCCCAAGTCAACGTCAAGGCCACAACCACTGAAGGCATGGGGTTCACCGGGCGGGGGGAAGGTATTGCCACCCATGCCGTGGTGTTGCTGGCCGAGCGTACCGGTTGAAGCACTGGCTTTTCGAACTCACTCCGCTAGGAAATGAAACACGTAGTCACCCTTGGTGCGTTGCCCGCCCCAGGAATTCACAGTCCAATAGACGTGATAGTCGCCGGGCGTCAAGCTGGGCAAATCCACTTCAAGAATCTTAAGTGACTTTGGATCAAGTCTGGTCTTGCCGCTGATGCGCTCGCCGGCGGCGTCCTTTACCACGATAATACTGAATTCGTCTTCCAATCTGGAGTCGAAGCGGATGCGTACCTGTTTCGGCGCGATATGCAATATCGCTCCCGCGCTAGGTTGTGCCTCCACCGGGAAGGCTCCGGAATATGCCGCCGAAGCCCTCGGCAAGGGTATGACGGCCAGTAGCGGCATCAGGATCCAAATATAACGTGTCGTTTTGGAAATCATCTTTCCCTGAAAATTGAATTACCCTGTTGAGTAGAAGCATAGACCATGCCGCGCTGCTCACGCGATCTTTATGCCGTGAGGGTGCTTACCTTCTTAGCTATCATTCGGCATGGGGAATTTGCTGATGGTAAGTTGAACCATGGCGGATAGTGCGTTAGATTCAGAACCTTATTGAATGCTGTGTGTCGGATTATCAAGAGCGTTGATTTCGATTTGCCATCCGGTCTATTTGCCGGCGATATAAATAATTGAAGAGGGTATGTTAATGAATCGACCAAGATCGAATGCTGGTATTTTTTCCCTCGTCATGGGTTTCGTGATGATGGGTGCAATGCATTGGGCGCTTGCCTCATTGGAAGTCGGTAAACCCGCGCCCGCTCTTGAGGCGAAGACGATTGATGGAAAGCGCTTCAAGCTTGCCGATGACAAAGGCAAGGTCGTGATAGTAAATTTCTGGGCGACGTGGTGCGATCCGTGCAGGAAGGAAATGCCCGCCATGGAAAAATATTATGAGAAATATAAGGACAAGGGACTACGTATTCTCGCCATCAGCATGGACGATCCCGGGGATGCCGATAAAGTGCGCGAAGTGATGAAGTCCTACACTTACCCCGCCGCCTTCCAGCGTGACGCCGATTATAGTGGTTACGGCCGGATTTGGCGCATGCCCATGACCTTCTTCATCGACCGCAACGGCGTTTTGCGCAGAGACGGCGGCGTGGGTCCCCCCAGCATTGATCTTAAGGTGCTGGA
>CAYWIQ010000115.1:0-7401 GCA_964458405.1 uncultured Chromatiaceae bacterium | reverse complement strand
GTCACGCCGTTCAAGGGACTCCTGCTCGGCCTTTTCTTCATTGCCGTCGGCATGAGTTTTACCTTGGTCCTTAAATTGGGCACAGAATCCGATCATGCGGCTAGATTAGGCACGGTTGCCATGAATACGGGTCTAATGGGTGTCAACCCCAGCAATTCACGCAGGGCGGTGGAGCGTTTTTTCCTATCGCTGAAAGAAGTCGTTTCCAATAACGATCAACCGGATATCGAGGCCTTACTGAATATCGAACTGGCCCCGTTCTATCGCGCCAGCAACGCGGTGGAGGTCATCGGCAATCTACTGATTACTTTAGGACTCATCGGTACGGTGGTCGGCTTGACCATGACATTGGCGGGGCTGACCACTAGCCTGGATGCCTTGGGACACGATGAACAGCGTCTACTTTCGGGTTTGCGCGGCGCTATGGGTGGGATGGGTACCGCCTTCTATACCACCTTGCTGGGAGCGGTATTGGGCGGCGTGTTGTTACGGGTATTTTCGCTCATCACCGAACACGGCATCGATGCCTTGGCGGAAGGGCTGAGAAAGATCTCCATGGTGCATTGTGCCGCCGATACCAAACCCAGCTTCGAACGCGAATTGCACTTTTTCAACACTGAGATCACTGCCCTCGGTGAGAACGTACAAAAGCTTCAGAGCGCCATGAGCGAATCACGGCAGGCCATAGCCGCCTTCCGAGAGGAGGCAGTTCGCTTACATAAGCTGGGCGACGATGATGAAGTAAAGGAAACCTTGAGAGATTCCATTGTGTTGCAGCATTATTATTCGGATTTACTTAAACAGGAGATCCGCACTCTCAACAAGCTAAATCGCTCCTGGTGGTACCGGATCAAGCAGGCCCTGCGCCGCTAATCATAGGGCGTCATGCTATGACGAGGCAGCGCTATGTATAAAGCCAAGAAGAAATCCACCTCCAGTATCTATGAGAGCTTCTCCGACTTGGCATTGATGGCGCTGGGGACATTCGTCTTTCTATTCGTCACCATCATTATCACTTCAAAATTGACGGAGATGAGTGAAATCCCCAAGCTCAAGGAGCAGATCGCCAAACTCGAGCAACAATTGAAATCCTCACAGTCAGCCAAGGACCGTTATAAGCTGGACATGGAAAAGATTCTGACCGAGGATCCGGAGACCCGGGACCAGATGATCCTGGATGCCGCCGGCGTGGGTCGCAAGGACTTCGATCTGTTCATCGAGGGCCTCAAAAATATCCCGGGCAAAGATCTCCATTTAGTGGTCGACGCCACCGGTTCCATGCACGGTGTTTCCGGTTTTCTAGTGCCCATTCTGCGCCTGATCGCCACGCGCTCCGGCAAAGATGTAACGGCGCTCACCTGGTTCTCGGACGGCAATATACAGACCTACACCGGCACCATGGGCGACATGTTCGATCGTTTCATTCAAGGTGCCCCCTTCACCGGCAGCAATGAATACATCGGCCGCGCCTTCACTGAAGCGGAAAACAACGCACCACGACCGGGAGCCTACCTGCTGATCGGGGATGAGCCGTCCGACGACACCATCATGTATAGCGACATTCCCAGCCCGGTGTTTGCCTTACCGCTGGGACGCGCAGATCCGGACACGGAGTGGGAATACAGCAAAATCGCCCAAAAGACCGGCGGTAAAATGCTGCATATCTTCTTCAAATAATCAGCGGCCGATCCCTGTAAACAAGGCTTGCGGCGATCAACGCCACCGTGGATTATCGATCTGGCTGATCCGGTTTGACGACCATACCCTGGAGCTCTATCCCCTTAGTATCGCCGCCGCTGAAGGTGGACACACCGATGAACGCGATTAAGGTCTCGCTCGCCTCCCTTTTGGCGTATTTAGTCCGATACACCAGGATATAGCGCGTTCCGCTGTAAACGGTATCCACCTCTTTATCCACCAGCTTATAGCTTTCCAAGTTTCCTAGGGTCTTCTGATTCCGGCTGAGCTCGTCCAACCATCGACCCCGCGGGTCATTGGGAGTATCCTGGAAATAGCTGGCGGCCTTTTTGAAGTCATTCTCTTTAACCGCCTGATAAAAATTATCGGCGACTTTCTTGGCCGAGGTGAGTGTATTGTTGGGGTTGCTACAGCTCATCAACAGGGCGCACAACAACGGCACCACTATCCGGACCACCTTATTACATTGGATTTGCATCGCCATTTCCCTGAAAAAGGGCATAGCTTAGCACAAGCTTACGCCATGAATGCACTGTTACCGTGCGCTCACGAAGTGATGCAATCATCCTCATTTATATAAGGTTTCATCTTTCGACCCTTAGCGGTTGATCCCTGTCCCACACCGATAACCGGAAAGCCGCGACTTGAAGGATTGAAACATTTCCACCTCCGATCTATTAGATCCCGATCCGTGCCGAGCCCACCGCCCGCCTATGACGCTGGACCATTATGGCCGTTTTTGGGCCAAGGCATTGCCTGTCAAGCGGGTTTCCATTAAAATCCGCGCTCGTTTGTACATATTTCTCCTTGCCTTACCGCAATGTACGGAAGGCTGGCAACCCGTGAGGAGCTTTAATGAGACACTATGAAATCGTGTTTCTGGTCCATCCTGACCAGAGCGAACAAGTCCCGGCCATGATCGAGCGCTATCGTGCGACCATCACTTCCCAAGGCGGCCAGATTCATCGCCTGGAGGATTGGGGTCGCCGCCAATTAGCGTTCCCCATCAATAAGATTCATAAAGCACATTACGTGCTGATGAATATCGAGTGTAACCGGGAGACCCTAGAGGAATTGACTTCGGCGTTTCGTTTCAACGATGCGGTGATCCGTAATCTAGTGATTCATCGGGATGATGCGGTAACGGAGCCGTCTCCGCTGGCCAAATCCAAGGACGACCGCGAATCGCGCAGCCGTGAGAACAGCGACAAACGCGAAGAGAGCAGTGGGGCCAATGCAGAAGGCGATGCCGCCTCCACCTAACCACCACTCATTTCGGGTCCGAGAAACAAGTCGATTAATTGGAGATTGTTATCATGTCACGTCAATTCCGCCGTAAAAAGTTTTGCCGCTTTACCGCCGAGGGCGTCAAAGAGATTGATTATAAAGATGTGCAGATGCTGAAAAGTTTCATTTCCGAAACCGGCAAGATCGTTCCCAGCCGTATCACTGGGACGAACGCCAGATACCAGCGTCAATTGACCACCGCCATCAAACGGGCGCGCTTTCTTGCCCTGCTGCCGTACTGCGATTCTCATTGATTGAACACGACAGCGGTAAAGGTGATGGATGGAATGTCGTCCATCTTCCGTTGGCAATGGATTGTGATGAGAAATAATGCTGTCAATCGCGCGTTACATCATGCGGGGCCGCATGCAGGCGATTCTGGTGGCTGCCGTAGCGGCGTTGTTGTCCTTGCTGTTGCCGCCTCTGAACTATATCAGCAGCGCCGTAGTGGGTCTGGTTACCCTGCGCAAGGGGTGGAGTGAGGGATTAATCACCATCGTGGGAGCGGGGGTGGTCATGGCGCTGTTTGCCGGCGTCAGCCCCGCGGACCCGGTGCAGGCGGACATGGTCGCTGCTGCGATATGGCTACCGGTGTGGATTCTGGCTTTGGTATTGCGTTATACCGTGTCGCTTTCCGCGGCGGTGGGCGGGGCCGGGATCATAGGCACCTTGATCGTGCTGGGGACCTATTTGAGCCTCGCGGATCCCGCCCAATCATGGCGTAACGTGATGCAACGGCTAATCGACCTGGCTAAACAGCAGAATGAGCCGGCGGTTGCCGACAATTTGGGACAAATCCTGATGCACGCCGCGACGCATATGACCGGTATGCTGGTCGCCGCGCTGATGTTGGGATTGACCCTCAGCCTGTTCCTGGCAAGGTGGTGGCAGGCAGGACTGTACAATCCGGGTGGGTTCCGGCAGGAATTTCACGGCTTGCGTCTCGGCCAACATTTCGCCTTATTGACCGCGGCGGCATTGCTGTTGAGCTCTGTGGGGTCGGGTTGGCCCGCGCAAGTAGCGTCCAATGTCTTGATCGTGCTGGTGGCGATTTATTTGATACACGGTATGGGTCTGGTGCACGGAATCGTAGCGCTTAAAAAGATCCATGTAGGATGGCTGATTACGGTTTACGCACTGACCTTTATCTTGCCGCAATCGACCTTGCTGTTGGCGGCGGGGGCATTTGCCGACAGCTGGTTGGATATACGAGGCCGCATACGCAAGACGCTCGGGAATTCCGGGTCCGATCACGGCGTTTAAAATGGTGTTGTGTTTGAATTGAGTTAATTATAGACAGCTCGAGGTATTTACGATGAACGTGATATTGCTGGAGAAGGTGCAAAACCTGGGTAAGCTGGGAGACCGCATCGCGGTAAAGAGCGGTTATGCTAGAAATTATTTATTGCCTAAGGGCAAAGCCGTGTTAGCGACGCCGGAAAACGTGGCCATCTTCGAAGAGCGCCGCGCCGCCTTGGAAAAGGCTGAGGCGGAGGTGCTGGCCAAGGCGCAGGCCCGTAGCGAAGCCATCAGCGGCAAAAGTATTACCATTGCCGTCAAGGCCGGCGATGAAGGCAAGCTGTTCGGTTCGGTGGGCACAGCCGACATCGCCGACGCCGCCAAGCAAGCCGGCATTGAGTTATCCCGCCAAGAGGTCCGTCTCCCCGGCGGCGCGTTCCGTAATACCGGCAGTTACGAAGTTGAGATCCATCTTCACCCGGATGTGGATGCACAGCTTACCGTTAACGTCGTTGCGGAAGAAAAAGAATAATACCGCACGTCACTCCAATGCGGATAATAGATAGATAAAGCCGCTGTAAAGATGCTTTTCAAATCTTTTTCTATAGCAAGTAAATAGATAATAGATTAAAGCTCAATACAGCGGCTTATCCGCTTCATCTGACATCATCGTTGAGCACTCACCGATTAGACTTTGCTGGACAATCAAGATTGATCGCGAAAAAGTTTTCCCGTTAGTTGCGCGCGAATAATTCTTATTGACTCCCAGCGCGCAAGATCTTAACGTGTTCCTGTTGCGGTTGTCGTCGACATCTCAGCAAAACATTAATCCTACTCCGGGTGATAGATAGCAGAGACTATGCAAGATTCCGCTTTAGCCACTAACGTATACGATGCGGCGACCGCAGCACTGAAAGTACCGCCCCATTCTATTGAGGCAGAGCAGGCGCTCTTGGGTGGATTGACCCTCGACAACGATACTTGGGATCAAATCGCCGATATCGTTACTGAAACCGATTTTTATCGGCAGGATCATCGCCTGATCTTCACGGCCATCAGCGATCTGGCAGCACAAAGCATGCCGTTCGACGTGGTTACGCTTTCAGAACGTTTGGAAAGTAACGGCGAACTTCAGAAAGCGGGGGGCCTGGCGTATCTCGGGACGCTGGCCAAAAACACCCCCAGTGCCGCCAACATCAAGGCCTACGCCGCTATCGTGCGCGACCATAGTGTCGCGCGCCAACTGATTCGTGTCGGCACCCAAATCGGCGACAGCGCCTTCAATCGCGAGGGTCGTTCCACGGCGGAACTCCTGGATCAAGCCGAACAATTGGTGTTCGAAATCGCCGAGCAGGGCGCCCGCGGACGCAAGGGCTATACCAGTATGAAAGACTTGTTGGTGAAGGTGGTGGACCGCATCGACACCTTATTCCAGCAAGACAACCCCATCACCGGCGTGCCCAGTGGATTCACCGACTTCGATGAGATGACCTCCGGGCTTCAGCCGTCCGATCTCATCATCGTTGCCGGCCGACCCTCCATGGGCAAAACCACCTTCGCCGTCAACCTGGGCGAATACGCCGCGATCAAACAGGGGCTGCCGGTAGCGGTGTTCAGCATGGAGATGCCGGGGGAACAACTGGCGTTGCGTATGATGTCCTCCCTTGGCCGTATCGATCAGCACCGTTTGCGGACCGGCAAGCTGGACGACGATGATTGGCCGCGCTTGACCACTGCGGTGGGTATGCTGGCCGAGACCCCGTTTTTTATCGACGACACGCCGGCGCTGACGCCAACCGATTTGCGCGCCCGCGCCCGTCGCCTCAAGCGGGAGCATGACCTGGGTTTGATCATCATCGACTACCTGCAGCTCATGCAGGTGCCGGGACATAAGGAGAATCGCGCCACTGAGATTTCTGAAATATCAAGATCGCTTAAAGCACTGGCAAAAGAACTTCATGTACCGGTTGTGGCCTTATCACAGCTTAACCGTAGCCTGGAACAACGTCCCAACAAACGCCCGGTGATGTCCGACCTGCGAGAATCGGGAGCCATCGAACAAGACGCCGATGTCATCGTATTCATCTATCGCGACGAAGTGTATAACGAAGACAGCCCGGATAAAGGCATCGCCGAGATCATCATCGGCAAGCAGCGTAACGGACCCATCGGCACCGTGCGTCTGACCTTCCTCGGTCAATATACCCGTTTCGAGAACTATACCCAGGATGTCTATTCCAGTGAGGGTTATGGATGACACGCCCCACGCAGGCCGTCTTCGACCTGCAAGCCCTTGGTCATAACCTCGCACGCGTCCGGCAATTGGTCCCGGGACGGCGCGTCATGGCCGTCATCAAGGCCAACGGTTACGGCCACGGTATGGTCAAGGTGGCCGAGGCATTGCAGGATACCGATGCCTTCGCCGTGGCCTGTCTCGATGAGGCCTTGATCCTGCGCGAGGCCGGCGTATCCAAGCCCCTGGTGCTCCTCGAAGGCTTTTTCAGTGAGGCCGAATTGCCCTTGCTGCTTCGTCACCGGATGACGGCGGTGGTCCATCATGAAGCGCAACTGGCCATGCTGGAACATGCCCGGCTCGACACGCCGCTGGCGGTATGGATCAAGGTGGACAGCGGCATGCACCGTCTGGGTTTAGCACCGGATAAACTCCCGGAATATTGGTCGCGGTTCTCAGCGTGCCCGTCACTGCGGGTGGTGGGTTTCATGACCCATCTTGCCAACGCCGATGATCGCGGTGACGCGTCCACCCCCCAGCAAGTCCAGCGTTTCCGCGAGGCGGTGCAACCCTTTGGCGGGGAACACAGTATCGCCAATTCCGCAGCCGTCCTGGGCTGGCCGCTGACCCACGCTGATTGGGTCAGGCCGGGCATCATGCTCTACGGCGTCTCACCCTTCGCCGATGATGACGCCAGTCACCATGATCTCAAGCCCGTCATGAACCTAAACTCCAGGCTGATGGCCGTGAATCACTACAAACGCGGCGATCGCATCGGCTACGCCGGCAGCTGGGAGTGTCCGGAAGACATGCCGGTGGGCGTAGTCGCCATCGGTTACGGAGACGGTTATCCACGTCATGCCCCAACCGGTACCCCGGTGGTGGTAAACAACCAACGCGTTCCCCTGATAGGGCGGGTCTCCATGGACATGATCTGCGTCGAC
>CAYWIQ010000114.1:0-7497 GCA_964458405.1 uncultured Chromatiaceae bacterium | reverse complement strand
CTAAGCTTACCGGCCGCCGAGCAAAAGGGCCACAAGGTTACCAGACCACCCCGGACGGGGAAAGCACCGGCAGATCGAACTGGGTGGGATAGTCAACGCCGGTAAGGTACAAGCCGGCAGGTTGGGCGGTGATCCCACCCAAGGTACGGTCGCGGCGCTCCAGCACCTCACGGGCCCAGCCGGTAGGTTGTTTGCCGGCGCCGATGTCCATCAGCACCCCGGCGATGTTACGGACCATATGATGGAGAAAGGCGTTTGCCTCCAGATCCAGAATCACCAGATCCCGATCGCGGGTTATCTCCAGTTCATACAGGTGGCGTACCGGGCTGTTGGCCTGGCAGGCCACGGCCCGGTAGGCGGAAAAATCATGTTCACCCACCAGATCCTGCGCCGCCCGGCGCATCAAGCCCTCATCCAAGGGGCGGTACTCCCACGCCACCCGTCCATGGAGAAAACTGGGCCGAATCTCACGATTGAGGATGACATAGCGATAGCGGCGACGCACTGCGGAAAAACGGGCGTGAAAATTATCATCGACCGGCTGCGCCCAGCGCACACTCACGGTGGTCGGCAGGTTGGCGTTGGCGCCGTACACCCAGGAACGCACGCTGCGCTGGGCTGGGGTATCGAAATGGATCACCTGGGCGGTGGCGTGCACCCCGGTGTCGGTGCGCCCGGCGCAGATCACCCGCAGCGGATGATCCGCCACCCGGGACAAGGCCCGTTCCACCAACCCTTGCACGGTGCGCACCCCACCGGCCTGCAATTGCCAGCCGGCGAAATCGCTGCCGTCGTATTCGATTCCCATCGCAATGCGCATAACCAGTTACACCGCACACCTGAACATCTAAAGTGTCATTCTACGGCAAGCGGCTAACAAGCGCGCAATTGGGGATCAGGTGGGGGCGTCCGCCAGCTCTAGCTTCATGGCGCGGCGCTCGTTGCGCAGCAGCCAATTGCGGATACGCCGCGAATCGCCGTATTTGCTGAGTTTGCCCCACGAATTGAGCAGCACGATGATTACCGGCCGGTCGCCGATCACCGTCTCCATCACCAGACAATTGCCGGCGTCGTCGGTGTAACCGGTCTTGCTCAGATTGATATCCCAGGCCGAGGATCGCACCAAGCGGTTGGTATTGACGAAGTCGATATGACGGTGGCGGCGGTGATCCATGACCGAGAATTTGCCGGTGGTGGTGAACTTACGGATCAGTGGATATTTAGTGGCGGCGTTGACCAGAATGGCGAGGTCGTGGGCCGTAGATGCGCTACCGTTATTGAGACCGGCAGGATCGGCGTAGTGGGTGTGGTGCATCCCCAGGATGCGGGCCTTTTCGTTCATGATGCGCAACATCATCCGCCGCCCACCAGGGTAGGTACGCGCCAAGGCGGCGGCGGCGCGGTTATCCGAGGCCGCCAACGCCGCGAACAACATGTCATGACGAGTCAACTTCGTACCGACGGGCAGGCGTGAAGCGGAACCCCGTAAGCGATCGCGGTCTTTGGATATTATGGTGATGATCTTGTCCATGGGCAGGTGCCGTTCCAAGGTCACCATGGCGGTCATAAGCTTGGTCACCGAGGCGATGGGATGCTGCTCATGCATGTTGCGCGAGTACAATACCACGCCTTCGCGTTGATCCATCACCAGGGCTGCGGACGAACGCAGATAGGGCGCCTTGGCGTGGAGCCGTACAATGTCCTCGGCGCTGACCTGCGGCTCGGCGTCTTCGCTGGCCAACTGCGCACCACCGGGCCATGCCGAAGTCGGCGCCGCGCACGACAGCCATATCCCCGTCACCACTACACCGATAGTCTTTAAAATTGGATAACGCCGCATAAAATCCCTTTTGCGAAAAAGCTGTCCCGCGGATGATAACCAATTATGTCGGCGATGATAAATCATTAGAGATTATATCGACCGGTTTGAAAACTCCATTTAGGCAGGGATTAGTCGGCGAATCGTTCATCAAGATACTCCTTCAAACGCTGACGCTGCTTCTCATGGGTCAACGCCTGAATATGCCCACCCTGTGCAACCAACCACAATGCCTTGGGCTGCCGCGCCGCTGCATACAATGTCTTGGCATGGGCAACGGGCACCACGGGATCGTGAATGCTGTGAATGATCAATAGGGGTATGGGACTGATGGCGGCGATGTCCTTGATGGGGCTGTAGTCATCATCGATGGTCAGCGCCAGCGGCCATTGCAGCGGCCAGGTCAACCAAAAGGCCGCCAGCTTCTCGCGGGCGATGCGCCGGTAGCTGCTGAACGCGCTGTCGATGATCAGCGCCTTGATCCGATCGCGATAAGGGCTATGCGCCACGACATAAACCGCCAATGACGCACCCAGACTCTGACCGAACACCACCATACCGTGAGCATGCACCTCGGGCCGTGCGGCCAGCCAGGCGATAGCGGTTTGCGCATCCGTCACCAGCCCCGGCAACGTCGGCGTGCCCGTTGATTCACCGTAGCCGCGATAATCGATCAACAACACATTGTAGTGTTGCGCCGGCAGCCAATAGACGCTGGCGATATGGGTGCTGATATTCTCGGCATTGCCGTGTAGAAACAATAACGTCCCTCGCGCCTCACCTTGAGCCGGCAGATACCAACCATGGAGGCGCACCCCATCCGGCGTCGGCAAATACACATCCTGATACGCTAACCCGATGCGCGCGGGCGTGAGCACCATGGCATGCTGGGGTCGAAAGAAAACGCTGGTGCAACCGTGCAAGAGGCCCAAGCACGCCAATAGCACGACTAAGCGCTTCATATCAGAAATACCAATGCCAGGCCAAAGACGCCGAGCGCCACTCGACGCCGCGCTCGCGCTTGGCGCTAAGGGTAAGACGTAAGGCGTGCTGACGACCAAAGCTGAGACTCTGCGCCAAACTGATCTCACTCGTATGGTGTGTGTCGGCCAACACATAATCCTGCAAGCGCGCGAATAAATCCAACTTCCAGGACGTTACCGGCTGCACGAATAAGCCGACACTGGGACCGACACCCAAGGCATAATTGCGCCGCAGGGAATGGCCCGCATCCAAGGTCCCCTCCATGAATCCATATGCCACCGCACTGTCCCAACTACCGAACGCCAACCCAGCACCGCCGTTGGTGTGGTATACCGCGACGTGTTGGCCGTCGCGGCGGCGAGTACGTGCTATCCCGGTGTTGATCTTCCACGACACCGGTTTAAAAAAATCATCGCGTGGGAACAGCGACAAGATATCCACCAAGGTCAGCCTCTCCAACTCCACGCTGCCGCGCCCCTGATAACGGCGCAAGGCGATATCCATGAAATTGATCTGTGCACCATTGGTATATCCCCCGCTGGGATCCAACAAATCGTTATAGGCCGGCCGAACCATCAGACTCTGAAAATTGCGCCCATCGCGACGACCAACACCGAGGGCCAACCGCCGGGTCTTATGGCCTTGGTCGGGTCGCACCGTCGGCACCGGCGGTGCAGTATCCCCAAGTCCGACCGGCAGACGGCTGCGGGCCAGCAATAGCGCCCGCGACACCCGCGCCGCCCCCTCATGTCCACGTTGGTTGTCCGCATCTTGATGCCGCACCAGGGCGTAGGCCCCCTCCAGCAACCGGGCCTGTTCCACAGCGGGCATGTCCTGCAACGGCACCGCCTGCGGTCCATCCAGCGCCAGAAGACGCACCTCGCGGTGCTCCGTCGCGGTCATACGCACCAGACGGTCACGCAAGCGGGTGTTGTCAGCAGGGCGATACACCACTTGGGCCAACATCCCCGGCTGCTCCACCACCCGCCGCACCGTATCCACCGGAATCACCCAAAAACGAAAACTATCGGTCAAATGCAGGCTGGGCCGCGCCACGTCGAACAGCGACAGCAAGTAATAGGCGCAGTTCTCGTCAAAGAAATAATAGTCGAAGCGGGTGGGCCCCAATTCCCAGGCATGGCGCAACAGGCGGTCAATCTCTTCCTGGGTAAAGTTGAGCCGGTACTCCCAGATATCGCGGTTCTCCATATCGCTGTATTCCCTGACCTTGACGTAATACGGCGAAATGGAAAACAGCCCGGGGTAAGCGCCGATCAGGCTCTTGAGGGTAAACAACACACCGTTGTCGCTGCCCGGCCCCACGGCGTAGTTCACCGCATAAGCCAACAAGCGGGTACGTTCATCCTGATCGGCGGCGTCAACCCGCAACAAGGTGTGGCCGAACATCGATGAAGGGTTGTTGATGTAGGCGGAGGGAAACACCAGGGTCAAGGCACTGGCCCTGAGACTTGCCCGCCACTTGTTGAACCGCCCGCAGGTCTGTGGGGGTAAACGCTTTGGATCGAAATGCAGGGTCTTGCGCAGCCAATAGTAGCGGGCGATGAACCGGCATTGCGGGTGCTGCAGCTTATCGGTTTCGATGACCGGCGGCGCGAAGAAGGCCCGCAAGGTGGCGTCCAGCTCCGCGCGCGGATCGGTCTTGCCGTCGGGCGCCAGATAGAAATCAGGATCGTCGGCCTGACCGGTTACGCCGGGCAAGATCAAATTGGCTCGATAATGGACCAGTGCCCGCCACTCGGGATCAGCGGCCAGGTGCGCGGCGTGGGCTCGAACGATGAGCGTTTGGAGATAATCATTGGCTAAGGCGCATGCCGGCTGTGACATCCACAACACCGCCAGCGTCAGCACGAAACCTGCACGCAACTTCAATACCGATCCCTTAATAAAGCAAAACACCCAGCGGATTGCGCTGGGTGTTTTGGGTTACATCGATATACTTAAACGAGGTGTGCGTAGCGCGCCAATTGGGTGTTGGCGGCAAGCACATGATTCAAGGCATCGATCACATCCTGGGTGTTGGTGTGATCTGAAGGAATGATCTCGGCGAAATGGGCCTTGGCAGTGGCGAAGAAGGCGGCCTTGTCAGCGTCGTTGACACCGATTAGGCTGGCCAATGAATCCAAGGTTTCGCCATTGCCCGCGGCCATGTCATGGGCCAGCTTGTCGAGATTGGTGTTGATGAACATGGAGACCATCACCGGGGTATCAACCACGCCATCCTGGGCACAGCCCAAGGTACCGGAAGAGATACCGAAGGTTTGATTGCCCAAGGTGCCGTTGGTGGTTACCGCCAACACCTGAGGTGCCACACCGGATTGACCTTTAAAAATGATGGAGCCGACGCCGCAACCGGTGTTATTGGGGGCCGCCATTACAACGCCGATGGGTGATAAGGTAAGTAGTGCCGCAACGATTAGTTTCTTGTTCATGATGTCCTTCTCTCTTTGGTTGGTTTCACGGGAGATACTTCACGCCCCTTAATAAATGCGGTTCACGCTTTTGTCAAGCGCGAGCCGCAATTCTGCAATGCGCGCATCCATCACCACCTTACTCGCCGCGATGAGATTTATAGTAATTGATGAGACCGTTGGTGGAGACGTCATGACTGGCAATGACATGCTCGTCCTCCAGTTCCGGCAGAATGGCCTTGGCCAGCTGTTTGCCCAGTTCCACCCCCCATTGATCAAATGAATTGATATTCCACACGATGCCTTGCACGAAGATCTTATGCTCATACAAGGCAATCAACCTACCCAGGGTACGCGGGGTCAACTTCTTAAACATGATGGAATTGCTAGGTTTGTTGCCGGGAAACACCTTATGCGGCAACAAGGATTCCAACTGTTCGCCTCCCATGCCGGCCGCGGACAACTCGGCTCGCACCTCGTCGGCGGTCTTGCCGCGCATCAAGGCCTCGGTCTGGGCGAAGAAATTGGATAACAGGATGCGATGGTGGGTGCCGACGGGGTTATGGCTTTCGATCGGCGCCAGAAAATCGCAAGGGATCAATTTGGTGCCTTGGTGGATCAGTTGATAAAAGGCATGCTGACCGTTGGTGCCCGGCTCGCCCCAGATGACCGGACCGGTGGAATAATCCACCGCCGCACCGTTGCGATCGACCCGTTTACCGTCGCTTTCCATGTCGCCTTGTTGGAAGTAGGCCGGAAAGCGGTGCATATATTGATCGTAGGGCAGAATGGCGTGGGTTTGGGCGCCGAAGAAGTTGTTATACCAGATCCCCAACAGCCCCATGATCACCGGCAGGTTTTCCCCGAACGGCGCGGTACGGAAATGATTATCCATGTCATGGGCACCGGTCAGAAGCTCGTCGAAATTATCCATGCCGATGGCCAGCACGATGGGCAGGCCGATGGCGCTCCATAACGAATAGCGCCCCCCTACCCAATCCCAGAATTCGAACATGTTGCGGGGATCGATACCGAAGGCCGCCACCGCCTGGGCGTTGGTGGACAAGGCCACAAAGTGTTTGGCCACGGCTGCCTGATCTTTGGCACGCTCCAAAAACCAGGCGCGCGCCGTATGGGCATTGGTGATGGTCTCTTGGGTGGTGAAGGTCTTGGAGGCGATGACGAACAAGGTGGTCTCAGGGTCGACCCGCTTTAAGGTCTCGGCGATGTGGGTACCATCGATGTTGGACACAAAATGCGGACGCAGCCCACCCGCGCCGTAAGGTTTCAAGGCCTCGGTTACCATCACCGGCCCCAAGTCCGAACCGCCGATGCCGATGTTGACCACGTCGGTGAGGGGCCTGCCGCTGAACCCGCGCCATTCACCGTCGCGCACTTGGGTACTGAAGCGGCGCATCTGCTCCAGCACCGCGTTGACCTTGGGCATGACATCGCCGCCGTCGCTGAATACGGCGTGATTCGAGCGGTTACGCAGCGCCGTGTGCAGCACGGCCCGCCCCTCGGTGACATTGATCTTGTCGCCGACGAACATCCGCTCGATCCAGTCTTGCAGACACGCCTGCTGTGCAAGCTTCAACAGCAGGCCCATGGTCTCCCGGGTAACGATGTTCTTGGAATAGTCGAGCAACAGATCGTCGAAATATGCCGAGAACTTCTCAAAGCGTTGCGCATCGGCCGCGAACAAATCCCGCATGTGGACCTGACGCATAGTCTTATAATGGTCATGCAATGCCTGCCAGGCCGGGGATTGGGTCAATCCGGACATCCTTGTACCTCTTCTTCTTAAGATTTTCCGCGCATTACAAACTACCACTGCGCACCAACATTCTTCTAATTAATAGGCCTCCAAGTCGGCGCCCTTGATATCCAGGGAGTGACGCCAGAATTGGTCTTCGCGTTCGAACAGGCGGTAGGTGCCGCGTGGCCCCCAGGTACCCGCCGCATAGGTGTTGATGAAATCCCGTTCCATGGACCATACCTTGACGATGGGATCCACCACCCGCCAAGCCCACTCCACCTCATCGTAGCGTAAAAACAGGGTGCGGTCGCCCTCGATGACGTCCAGCAGCAGATCACCGTAGGCATCGAATTCCGACTCGCCATCGTGGCGGTAACTGGCGTCCAGGCTGGTGGTGCGGGTGCGCATCTCCAGGCCCGGCACCTTGACCTGTAACTCCAGGCGCAGACATTCCTTGGGCTGTATCCCCAGCAACAGCCAATTGGGTTTGATCTGATCCAGATGGG
>CAYWIQ010000113.1:0-7515 GCA_964458405.1 uncultured Chromatiaceae bacterium | reverse complement strand
ATACCGGCATCAACTTCTCCTCCAGGGTATCCTGATCCTGTACCGCGGCCGGCGTGATTTTTCCGCGCAGGCCGGCAATCGCCACCTCCACCTCCTCATTACCCAGGCGCTGCAGGCGTACCACGTAACCGAGGCGGGTGGCGTCCAGCGGGTCCTCGGCACGGTTGTAGGCCACCAAACGCCCCACGTTCAACGGCAGGCCGTATTCGCCTTCCTTGACGTGCAACTGAATCCCTCCCGGTCCTTCATCGGCGACGACCCAGCGCGGTTCATGCACTCCTTCATCGGCTTCGGCGACGATATTGATATGCTGCGCCAGGGTATCCCAGAACGCACGGTCCGCCTGAATACTTTTTTGATCATTATCCCTACGGTTGAGATCGCTGAACAAGCGATACACCACATCGAATCCCCCGTAAATTCTGGCGTGGCGGGCATCGTAGATACGCTGCCGCGGTTCATGGCGTTGCCGGGGCTGCACCCGGTGCAGCAACAAATCCAGAAAGGTGATGCGGTCTCGCTCCGGGATTTGCTGCAACGCCGCGCTGGGCGACGGCGAATCCTTAGCGCTGGACATCAATGCGGCGCGATCCTGGGTCGCCCGCCGCAGGATGGGGTTTAGATCGATAAGCAACGACGCCCCGCCACGATCACGGTCACGACTGAACCGCGGCGGAACGCCCTGGTCGTTATAGACAATGCTATGCCCGGCGGGCAGTTCACCCCTGCCGTCATCATCCTTGATGAAGGGCTCATCGATTGTACTGAGATAACAACCGACCCGATAGGCGAGCTGCACCGGCCAACTGATGACGTCCAACAGGCCGGTCAACTGCAGGCTTAGAAAGAGCTGTTCGAGACTTCCCATTCTGGGAAACAGCTCCACAACGGAAGCACCGTCGTTCACCGTCCATTTTATCTTGAGCGGATAATTGGCCTTGGTATCCCAATCGCCGCGTAACGCGAAGAACAACTGATTTATATCGCGCCAGGTATGCGCCGGCAGCTTTTGATAGCGGAAGGCCAGCAGCAGTTGTTCGAAACGGGCGCATTCCAAAATGCGCAGGGCGCTGAGCAGGGTCTGCTCCTGGGGGGGGCGGCCCTGGTCGAGGTCGGCCCAATCCTGTCGGAACAGCAATTTATAATTTATCGCCAATTTGCGGATGGCGTGCACGGCGGCGGGAATGGTTTCCCGTTGTTCACGGGTCTCCGGAATACCGCCGCCTTGTTGAAAAAACTGTGAAAACAATTCGCCTATCGCGGAAACAACCTCGTTCAATACCAGATTGCTGATGCGGCTGCGTTGCTCATAACTCAGCTGCAACGGGTTGATCTTCTCCAGATAACGATCGGCGGCCTGCAACAACAGCAAGGGACCCAGGCGCCGCTGCAACACTTCATTCCACATCGCCTCGATATTCTGATCGCTGTCCTTATCCGCCCTCAGGGTGAGAGGGATGTGCAACGGCACGATGTCACGTGAGTCGTTCTTTCGCGCTCCGAACAACGACTTGAGAAATCCGGCTTTGGTTGAATCTGTCATTGAATATGATCTGCGTCTACGCGCTTGTTAATTTAATCGGACACCCTTACCACTCCAAGTAAGCCTTTCGGCTGAAACACCCTTTTCCTTTAACGCCGCAAAATGGGAAAATTAAGCTGCGTCAAATGCATAGCTGCTGTCCGCCACAGCATCGCCACCGACCAATTTATTTAATTTAAAGATCATGAGGATGTGAAACGCAGCCCCTTGGCGGCATTGCGATCACCACCACGCGGCTCGTGGACCTGAAGGGGAAGCCGCGCTAAGCTCAAGGTTCCGTAAATGACCCGTATCGTCAGCATGCAACATGGCCTCTACCGGATCGGCACTTTCTGCCTGGTCGTCCTAAATATGTGGTTCTCAACCGTGGCCGGCGCCGAGCCGCTGCCGGCGACGATCGACTTTGCCGTACAGCTCTCGCGTCTGGATACTCCCTTGCACAACGGGCAGCAGGATATCCATACCACCGTCAAACAGTTGGGCATCATCTCCTTCGATTTGACGCAACCGGTCATGCAACCCGGATTGGCGGTGGGCTATGCCTATGTCAACAGCGGCGACCAACCGGCCATCGCCGGCATGGAGCCAGCGGGATTCTATATCGCACCTGCCTTGCGCGGCGTATTATTCGACGGCCGGCGGCTTGGCGCCACCCTCACCGCGACCTACCTCTATCAGCGGGTCAAGGACAGCCGTACCGGCCAGGCCGTCACCCTCGAATGGCAACAACCACAGTTAGATCTGGATGTGAGATGTCACCTCAGCCACCAAGTCGTGGTGCGACTGGCGGGACGCTATGGGCGCGTTGACATGGACGAGACGCTCAGCGGCGATGTCAATCAATCCCTGACACTGCAATCCGGCCCCACTTTGGGCTATCTCGCCGGCTTGGAGTTCGAATTAGGATACGACGGCCAGGTCGGCATGCTGCTGCACCGCGCCATCGGTGACGGTTTGGAAATCTACTTTCAGAGACAATTCTGAGCGGTCGCGGCTGGAGTTAGCGCCATGAAGCCCTCCTACCACCCCCAACTGGTCAACGGCGACCGCGGCGACCCGGCGTTATACATCGACTTCATGTTCGAACGCCGCGCGTTGCTGTTCGATCTCGGTGATCTTACGGCGCTGCCCGGCCGTAAGATCCTGCGCATCAGCCACATCTTCGTCTCTCACACCCACATGGACCACTTCATCGGTTTCGACCACCTACTGCGTACAATGCTGGGCCGTGACAAACAGCTTTATCTGTACGGCCCACCGGGCATCATCGAACAAACCGGCCACAAACTGGGTGGCTATACCTGGAATCTCGTGGAAAATTACGATACGGATTTAATCCTCACGGTGACCGAGATCCATGGCGACGGCCGCGCCAAACGCACCCGGTTTTGCTGTCGGTCCCGTTTCCATCAAGAGCAGGAAGAATGGGTTGAAGTACCCAACGGCGTGTTGCTCGACGAAGCGAACCTGCGGGTTCGCTGCGCCGTGCTGGATCATAAAATACCCTGCCTTGCCTTCGCCCTGCAGGAACAACGCCATGTGAATGTATGGAAAAATCGCCTCACGGAAAGATGGCTGCCCACCGGACCCTGGTTGCAAACCCTCAAGCAGGCGGTGTTACGCGCGGAACCGGATTCTACGCCCATCACCATCCCCTTGCCGGGCGGCGGGGAAAAACGCATTTCATTAGGTGAGTTGAAAAGGGATATCCTGCGCATCGTTCCCGGCCAAAAGATCGGCTACGTGGTGGATGTCCTCTACAACGAGGACAACGCCCGGCGCATCATCGAGTTGGTACGGGGCGCGGATCAACTGTTCATCGAGGCACCGTTTCTAGAGGGGGATGCGGCCCATGCCGCAGCGCGCTACCACCTCACCGCCCATCAGGCCGGAATGCTTTCCCGCCGCGCAACAGCCAAGCAATGCATCCCTTTCCATTTCTCGGCACGCTACAGCGGCGAGGAACACAGCCTGGCAGCGGAGGCCCTGGCTGCCTTCCACGGCGATTGAACACCAAGGAACAACCCCGACCAACCCGTCATTGCGGGCGCAGCGTAGCGGAGACCCGGAATCCAGAAACGCGTTTCATTAAAGGCACTGGATTCCGGCCTACGCCGGAATGACGTCTAAGAATTTTTTATAACCCCTAACAAACCACCGGCAACGAACGTTTCAAGACAATGCCGCCCGGCGTCACCTCGGCCTGATAGGCGATGACCTCCACGCCGTTTTGCAGCGCCTCGCGCAGGGTCTTGCCATAGACGGCATCGATTTCGTCGGCGGGACGCACCGCCGTGACGTCGCTGCGCTGCACGCAAAAGCACAACACCCCGCGCTGGCCGTCCGCCACCACCCCCATCAACTCCCGCAGATGTTTGGCGCCGCGGGCGCTGACCGCGTCGGGAAAGATGGCGGTGTCCGCCACCGCGGCGGTGACGTTCTTGACCTCCACGTAACAGGCGCCCTTGCCGTCGTCTTCCAGCAGCCAGTCGATGCGGCTACGCTCGCTGCCAAACGCTACCTCGCCGCGCAGCGAGGCATAGCCCTGCAATTCGCCTATCACCCCGGCCTCGATGGCCTCCCGCACCAAGGCATTAGGCAAGGCGGTGTTGATTCCCACCAACACCCCGGCGGCGGTCTCGGTAATCTCCCAGGAATAGGGATACTTGCGGGTGGTACTCTCGGAGCGGCTCAGCCATATCCGGCTGCCCGGCTCGGCACAGCCCAGCATGGAACCAGTGTTGGCGGTATGGACGGTGATGACCTCGCCGTCGCCCAGCCGCACGTCGGCCAAAAAACGCTTATAGCGGCGCAGCAGGGTCGCTTCGATCAGGGGTGTTGTGAATTTCATAGATAACGAGTAGTTATAGGTCAGGTAATTTTAACAGGGCTTGGTATATGCAAGAAATCGTGACCCGGTTCCGTCGCGGCAACACCACCGCCGGCTACAATTGCATACCTTTCTATATATACATAACCTGACCCAAGGACCAGTTCTCTGACGGCAAACCACCATGGGCACCCTCTATCGCTACACATTGATCCTGATCGCCTGCGCCGCGTTGCTGGTGGGGATCCAGATCCCCAACTTCGTCGACCAATACCAAAAGCGCCTCGACGCCCATTTGAGCGAGGTCAAGAACAACCTCCAGGGATACCAGGACATCGCCGACCGGTTGTACAACGGTTCCCTCGCCGCCCTGATAACCAAGCATCAACAAAGCACCGACCCGGCCTTCCAGCAAGAGGCCCAACCCATCGCCAACATCGTTCTGCGCTACGACCACTTCTCCAAGGAACTGGCCGCCCTGGCCACCGGCCTGCCCGGTCAGATCACCCATATCGTCACCCAGGGCGACCGGGAACTGATCACTGAAACCTATAACAACTATTCCTTCGCCGTTCCCTTGAGTGAAACCGCCATTGTCTCGGGATTCATCTTCATGGGTGTGGTGGTATTCATCGTCGAAGCCCTGCGCTTTGGTCTCGCCCGGCTGTTGCGACCCCGCCGCAAGTTCTCACAGCTCTAAACGGCCTGTGCCATAATAGATTCCCGGGCGCAATCGCGCCGCGGGTCTTTCCACAATCTCCAATTTCAACCAACAGGAATCGGCACCAGTGTCATATCAAATCATCGTTCACGGCGGGGCTTACGACAACGACAGCGACGTCGCCCTACGCAAACGAGTCTGCGAAGACATCGTCGCAGCGTTGGAAAAAGATTTGAGCCAAAGCGCTGCCGCCCTGGACATCTGCGAGCGGGCCATCAACAAGCTGGAGGACGATCCGTTATTCGACGCCGGCACCGGCTCCTACATCCAGACCGACGGCGAAATCCGCATGGATGCCTCGCTGATGACCAGCGATCTGGACCTGGGCTGCGTGCTGCAGATCAGCAACGTCAAGAATCCCATCTCGGTGGCGCGCAAGATTCTGGAGAATCCTCTGCACTGCACCCTGTCCGGCGCGGGCGCCAAGCAATTCGCCAACGAAATGGGTTTCGCCGACCACGACCCGCGCACGCCCGAAACCCAGGCTGTCCACGACAAGATCGTCCGCAAGCTGGGCGGCGATTTCAGCTACGCCAACATCGCCGAAAAATACGCGCCTCGCCCACCGTCCATGAACACAGTCGGCTGCGTGGTGCGCGACCGCCACGGCATGATCGTGGCCGGCACCTCCACCGGCGGTCTCCAAGTTTGTTATAAAGGACGGGTAGGCGACTCCGGCCAGCCAGGCAACGGCACCTACGCCGACCGCCACGCCGGTGTCTCCTGCACCGGCGTCGGCGAGATGATCATGCGCATCGGCATGGCGCGCATCGTCGCCTTGTATGTGGAACTGGGCGACAGCCTCGACAGCGCCTGCGACAAGGCCATGACCAAACTCGCCACCATCGGTGGCCGCGGCGGCGTCATCGCTATTTCTCATAAGGGTGAGATCGTACACAAACACAATACCAAGACGATGGATTTTGCGATGGCGATGCGGGAAAGCATCGAATAAGATTTCCACCCAGGCCCGGGACATTTAAACGCGCTCACATGCAATCAATCCACGCTACGCGCCGTCTATCCGTGATCGTCACCCATAGTGGACATCCAAGAAGCTATAACTAACATTTTCTACGGAACGGAATGTAAACTTCTGTACTTGGAGTTATTATTTATATTAAATTCACTATTCATCATCTAACCACTTTTGATTTGAACTCTTCCAACAGAGTTTGCTGAATAATCTTTGTGGGAAACTCTCCTTAACCCTCGCTTACGCAGCACTAAAGGCCGAGCAATCTACTCAAGTTTTTGTATGGCCCGCCGAAAAAGGAATTGCCATATACAATGGATTGTTTCTCAATAAAAGCCAAAATCAGAGTGGCCTATGTTCTTCACCAAGAAAACCCAACAAGCCCTGAGCGATGCTGAGGAGAAGGCATCTAAATACCGAGCTAGGTTGGATGCAATCAATAATTCCGTAGCAACCATACTTTTTAGCCCCGAGGGAATAATTCTCGCGGCAAATAATTTATTCATTGAAACTATGGGCTATGGCGAAGAAGAAATTTTGGGAAAACATCATCGCATGTTCTGCGATGATGCTTATTCAAACTCCAGAGAGTACGCCGAGTTTTGGAGAACTTTACAACAAGGAAATTCTCATAGCGGGACATTCCAGCGATACAAACGTAACGGAGATAAGATATGGCTAGAGGCGAGCTACTTCCCTATTAGGGATGAGAGCAATCAAGTCTATCAGGTAATGAAAATCGCCTCGGATGTGACCGAGGAGCATAATCGCTTACGAGATCAAATGGCAATTTCCAATGCTATCAATCGCTCTATGGCAGTCATAGAATTCACTCCCGATGGTCTCGTCTTGGACGCAAACGATAACTTCCTGAAGACCATGGGATATCAGCTAAAGGATGTTAAAGGCAAGCATCATCGCATGTTTTGCGAAGATACTTTCTATCAGGAACGTCCTAACTTTTGGAGGGAACTTTCCACTGGCAATTTGCATTCTGGCCAATTTCAACGTCGCCGCTCAGATGGTAAAGCTATATGGCTGGAGGCAACGTACAATCCTATCTTTAATGAAAGTGGCGAGACCGAAAAGGTAATCAAGTTCGCGACTGATATAACTGACCGTATTGAGCGAGCCATACAAACTCAGGACGCCACAGTTATTGCAGCCTCTACAGCGAATCAAACTGCTGAAATTGCTGAACGGGCAAGCGAGTCGCTAGAACAATCACTAATGACCTCCACCAAGATCGAGGAAGGTGTGAATAGCTCAAAAATGGTGATCACCCAGCTCAATGAACAATCACAAAGCATAGAGAAGATGGTGGAAACCATTACCGCGGTTGCCGATCAGACCAATCTGCTTGCTCTCAACGCAGCCATCGAAGCAGCTCGAGCAGGCGAGCAAGGACGTGGCTTTGCGGTTGTCGCTGACGAGGTACGTCAACT
>CAYWIQ010000112.1:0-7548 GCA_964458405.1 uncultured Chromatiaceae bacterium | reverse complement strand
GGGCTGACCAGCGCGCCGGTAATGGCAACGGACCTGCGTGCCTCCGCCAGCTTGGTGTTGGCGGGATTGGTGGCCGAGGGCGACACCGCCGTCGATCGCATTTACCATATCGACCGGGGTTACGAGTGCATCGAAGAAAAGCTGTCGCAACTAGGGGCGCGTATCCGGCGTATCCCCGATTGAACTGATGCGGCGTATTGGCGCTGACCGTTCATCGTTTACTATGTCAAAGACATGAATAATATTCTAACCATCGCAGTCTCCAAGGGTCGGATATTCAAGGAAGCCCTGCCCTTTCTGGCCGCCGCCGGCATCGTGCCTCAGGAAGACCCGGCGACCAGCCGCAAGTTGATCCTGTCCACCAATCACGACAATGTGAAACTGATTATCATCCGTGCCTCTGACGTGCCCACCTACGTGGAATACGGGGCCGCCGACGTGGGTATCGCCGGTAAGGATGTGTTGATGGAACACGACGGTGATGGACTGTATGAACCGTTGGATCTAAAGATCGCCTGCTGCCGCATGATGGTGGCGGGACCGCGCCACGCCGCTACTGCGGCGGGCCGGCTGCGCATCGCCACCAAGTATGTCAATTCCACCCGTCGTTATTTCGCTGAACAGGGTAAACAGGTCGAGATCATCAAACTCTACGGCTCCATGGAACTGGCGCCGTTGGTCAAGTTGGCCGACCTGATCGTGGACCTGGTAGATACCGGCAATACGCTGCGCGCCAACGGATTGGAACCGCTGGAACACATCGCCGACATCAGTTCGCGGCTGATCGTCAACAAGGCGGCGATGAAGATGAAGCATGCCCGGGTAAAGGAATTCATCGGCAATATGGCGGCGGCGGTGGACAAGCAGGCAGCAGGCGGCAAATGACGATCCGGAGGATGCGGCCATGAATACCATTTCGATCAAACGTCTGAACAGCGCGGCCGGCGACTTCCGGCCACAGCTGGAACAGCTGTTGGCCTGGGAATCGGTATCCGACGCCGCTGTGGTCAAGACCGTGGAGGGGATACTGGCCGATGTGCGTCAACGCGGCGACGCCGCCGTGATTGACTACACCAATCGTTTTGACCGCCTGCAGGCCGCCGGCATGCAGGAACTGGAGATTTCCGTATCACGATTACATGACGCCTTGCAGCGAATTTCCGCCGCGACGCGCGCCGCGCTGGAGACCGCGGTGCAGCGACTCTATGCCTATCATCAACATCAAAAGCAGGATACCTGGACCTATAGCGAGGCGGACGGCACTCTGCTGGGCCAGCAGGTCACGCCCTTAGACCGGGTAGGTTTATACGTGCCGGGCGGTAAAGCGGCCTATCCTTCATCGGTGTTGATGAACGCCGTGCCCGCCAAGGTGGCGGGGGTGCATGAACTGATCATGGTCGTGCCCACCCCCGACGGCGATGTGAATGAACTGGTGCTGGCGGCGGCGGCCCTGGCGGGAGTCGATCGCGTGTTCGCCATCGGTGGCGCCCAAGCGGTGGCGGCCCTGGCCTACGGTACCCAGACCGTCCCTCAGGTCGACAAGATCGTGGGGCCGGGCAATATCTACGTGGCCACCGCCAAGCGTATGGTATTCGGTACGGTGGGCATCGACATGGTGGCGGGTCCCTCGGAGATCCTGGTGATCTGCGACGGCCAGACCCCGGCCGACTGGATCGCCATGGACCTGTTTTCCCAGGCCGAGCATGATGAAGATGCCCAGTCCATCCTGCTGTGTCCCGATGCGGGTTATTTGGACCAGGTACAGGACAGCATCGCGCGACTACTACCGCAGATGGAACGCGCACCGATCATTTCCAAGTCATTGGGCGCGCGCGGCGCCCTGATTCAGGTGCGAGATCTGGCGGAGGCGGTCGAGGTGGCCAATTTCATTTCGCCGGAACATCTGGAGTTGTCTGTAGAGGATCCGCAGTCCCTGGTCAAGGGTATCCGCAACGCGGGGGCGATCTTCATGGGCCGTTATACCGCGGAGGCGGTGGGCGATTACTGTGCCGGGCCCAATCACGTGTTGCCCACTTCACGTACCGCGCGCTTTTCATCGCCGCTGGGCGTCTATGACTTCCAGAAGCGTTCCAGTTTGATCATGTGCTCGCCGGAGGGCGCCCACACCCTGAGCGGCACCGCCTCGCTATTGGCCCGGGGCGAGGGGTTGACCGCGCATGCCCGTTCGGCCGAATACAGGATGAAGAGTTGAGTCGCACATGAGCCGCTACTGGAGCACCGTCGTTCACGACCTGACACCCTATGTGCCGGGGGAGCAGCCCAAGCAACAGAACCTCGTCAAGCTCAATACCAACGAGAATCCTTATGGTCCGAGCCCACGTGCGCTGGAGGCGTTGCGCGCCGAGGCGGCGGATACCCTGCGCCTCTATCCTGACCCCGATTGCGGCCGACTCAAGCAGGCCATTGCTGCATTCCATGGTCTGGGTTTCGAGCAGGTGTTCGTGGGCAACGGTTCGGACGAGGTGCTGGCGCATGTATTCCTGGCGCTGCTCAAACACTCTGCGCCGGTGCTGTTTCCCGACATCACTTACAGTTTCTTTCCGGTGTATTGCCGGTTGTTCGGTATCGACTATCGCCCGGTTCCGCTGGACGCTGAGTACAGCGTTTGCATCGAGGATTATTTGCAACCCAACGGTGGCATTATCTTCCCCAATCCCAACGCCCCCACCGGCCGCGCCCTGCCGTTGGCGGACATCGAGCGCTTGTTGGAGGCGAATACGGATTCGGTGGTGGTGATCGATGAGGCCTATGTGGATTTCGGCGCTGAATCGGCGGCCGGATTGGTGGACCGCTATCCAAATCTGCTGGTGGTGCACACCTTGTCGAAATCCCGCTCGCTGGCCGGGTTGCGCATCGGCTACGCCCTGGGTCATGGCGATTTGATTGAGGCGCTGACCCGCGTCAAGGACAGTTTTAACTCCTATCCGCTGGGTCGTCCCGCCATCGCCGGCGGGGTCGCCGCCATGGAGGACCGCGTCTATTTCGAGCGTATTTGCGCCCAGGTGATCGCCAGTCGCGGTCGGTTGGTATCGGGTTTGGAAACCTTGGGCTTCGAGATGCTGCCCTCGGCGGCGAATTTTGTCTTTGCTCGTCATCCCGCGCACGACGGCGCGGAACTGGCGGCAAGGCTGCGAGAGCATAGCATCATCGTGCGCCATTTCAGCAATCCGCCGCGCATCGCGCAGTTCCTGCGCATCACGGTGGGAACCGACACGCAGTGCGAGACACTGCTGGCGGCGCTGCGAGCAATACTATAGGGCCGAGGCGGTCAAGATGCTTTTGGAAACGGTCAAGACCTATTATCATGAAATTTCCCTTTCCCGCGCATGGGCGCATGAGGCGGGGAATCTCGGTTTTTTGAACGCGTAACGCATGATGTTGTCGGTAAAATGAGGGCTGGCGACGTTATGTTCGGTGTGATGACATTTTTCTACCTCTCGGAGACGGATCATGGCTGAGCGCAAGGCCAGCGTGCAGCGCAATACCCTGGAGACCCAGATTGAGGTCAAACTGAATGTGGACGGCGGAGGTGCGTCCCAGTTCAAGACCGGTATCCCTTTTCTTGAGCACATGCTTGATCAAGTAGCACGTCATGGTCTGTTCGATATCGAGGTCAGCGCCAACGGCGATCTCCACATCGACGCCCATCATACCGTAGAAGATATCGGCATCACCCTGGGCCAAGCCTTTGTCCAGGCGGTTGGCGACAAGCGCGGTATCCGCCGTTACGGTCATGCCTACGTCCCGTTGGACGAGGCCTTGTCGCGGGTGGTGGTGGATTTCTCCGGCCGTCCCGGCCTGGAGTACGGCGTACAATTCAGCCGTGCCCGCATCGGCGAATTCGACGTGGACCTGTTTCATGAATTCTTTCAGGGCTTCGTCAATCACGCCCAGGTAACACTGCATCTCGACTGTCTGCGCGGCATCAACAGCCATCATGTCGCCGAGACGCTGTTCAAGGCCTTCGGCCGCGCCTTGCGTATGGCCTTGGAGGCGGATACGCGTATGCAAGGCGTATTGCCGTCCACCAAGGGTAAATTGTAAGTCACATACAGAAAATCGAATGATGGTGCCGATATAGGTTATTAGCATGAACGTCGTGGCAGTCATCGACTACGGTATGGGGAATCTGCGCTCCGTGTCCAAGGCCTTGGAGCACGTCAGCGGCGGTGTGGGCGTGCGCGTTACCTACGATCCCGATTTGATCCGGCGCGCCGATCGAGTGGTGTTCCCGGGGGTAGGCGCTTTGCGTGATTGTGAGGCCGAACTCAATCGCCTGGGATTGGACGAGGTGATCCGTGAATGCGCCGCCACAAAACCCTTTCTGGGCATTTGCCTGGGGATGCAGGCCTTGCTCGATTTCAGTGAGGAAAACGGCGGCACCTCAGGCCTGGGTATCCTGCCGGGGCGGGTGCTGGGCTTTCCCGTGCCATTGTTGGATCCGCTGACCAAGCAGCGACTCAAGGTGCCGCACATGGGTTGGAACGAGGTACATCAAACCCATCCCCATCCCTTGTGGGAGAGCATAGCCCAGGATACCCGCTTTTATTTCGTACACAGCTACTATGCCGTTCCCAGCACCGTGGAGGATGTGGCCGCGACGGTGCGTTACGGACGGGAGGTGGCGGTGGCGTTGGCCCACGACAACATCTTTGCCGTGCAGTTTCACCCGGAGAAGAGCCAACATGCCGGGTTGACGTTGCTTGGCAATTTTATGGAATGGGACGGTCAAGGATGATCGTGAGTCTGTATGCGTAAACCACATCTGTCATGATTCAAATGGGAGTTCGAGGAATTCGTTATGTTGCTGATACCCGCCATTGATCTCAAGGATGGTAAGTGTGTACGCCTCCGCCAGGGGCGTATGGAGGATGATACGGTATTTTCCGACGATCCCGTGGCCGTGGCCGATCGTTGGGTGTCCGTGGGCGCGCGGCGTCTGCATATCGTCGATCTCAACGGCGCCTTCGCCGGCCGGCCGGTCAATGCCGACGCCATCCGCCGT
Organism: uncultured Chromatiaceae bacterium; assembly: GCA_964458405.1. Lineage (GTDB taxonomy): Bacteria > Pseudomonadota > Gammaproteobacteria > DRLM01 > DRLM01 > JARRQJ01. The sequence continues at coordinate 2,522 of CAYWIQ010000112.1, read as the reverse complement.
ATCGCCGCGGCCCATCCCGATATCCCTATCCAGGTCGGCGGCGGTATTCGCGATGACGATGCCATCGAACTCTACCTGGAGATCGGCGTCAGTTTCGTCATTCTGGGGACCAATGCGGTCAACGTGCCGCATTTCGTCGGTGATGCCTGTTCGGAATTCCCCGGCCACATCATGGTGGGCCTGGACGCGCGGGACGGTAAGGTGGCCATCGATGGTTGGTCAAAGCTGTCCAACCATGACGTGATCGATATCGCTCAGCGCTTCGAGCGCGAGGGCGTGGAAGCGATTATCTACACCGATATCAGTCGCGACGGCATGATGACCGGGGTCAACGTCGACGCCACGGTCAACCTGGCGCGCGCCATCAACATCCCGGTGATCGCCTCGGGCGGTGTGGCGCGCTTGGAGGATATCCGCCGGCTGTGCGGGGTGGCCAACGAAGGCATCATGGGCGCCATTGTCGGTCGCGCCCTCTACGAAGGCGAGTTGGACCTGGCGGAAGCCCAACGCCTGGCGGATGAGTTGAGCTGACCGCCATGGGACTGGCAAAGCGCATCATTCCGTGTTTGGACGTGGATAAGGGCCGGGTGGTCAAGGGCGTCAAGTTCGTGGGTATTCGCGACGCCGGCAATCCGGTGGAGGTCGCCAAGCGGTATGATGAACAGGGCGCCGATGAGTTGGTGTTTCTCGACATCACCGCCAGCGCCGAGGATCGCGACACCATCGTGCATGTGGTGGAAGAGGTGGCGAGCCAGGTGTTCATCCCCCTTACCGTGGGGGGCGGCATCCGCACCGCCGCCGATATTCGCCGCATGCTCAATGCCGGCGCCGACAAAGTGGCGATCAATACCGCGGCGGTGACCACCCCCGAACTGGTGCGCGAGGCGGCGGAGCGTTTTGGTTCGCAATGTATCGTAGTGGCCATCGACGCCAAGCGCGTCGGTAGTGAAGAAGATAAGCTACGATGGGAGGTGTTCACCCACGGCGGCCGCAAGGCGACCGGACTGGATGTGGTGAAATGGGCGAAGAAGATGGTGGAATACGGGGCCGGTGAAATCCTGCTGACCAGCATGGATCGCGACGGTACCCGCGACGGCTTCGATCTGGAGTTGACCCGGGCGGTAAGCGAGGCGGTGGAGGTGCCGGTGATCGCCTCCGGCGGCGTGGGAAACCTGGATCATTTGATGGTGGGGATCAAGGAAGGCGGCGCGGATGCGGTGCTGGCCGCCAGCATCTTTCACTTCGGGCAGCACACGGTGGGGGAGGTCAAAAATTACTTGGCGTCCCAAGGTTTAGAGATGCGCCTTTAGGGGCGAACGCGATGAACGAGCAGTGGTTGAATCAAATCAAGTGGAACAGCGACGGTCTGGTGGCGGCCATCGCCCAGGAGGCCGGGACTGGCAGGGTGTTGATGATGGCATGGATGAACCGCCAGGCCCTGAGTGAGACGGCTGCCGGCGGTAAGGCGGTCTATTGGTCGCGGTCACGGCAACGGTTGTGGCGAAAGGGCGAGGCGTCGGGCCATGAGCAGCGGGTCAAGGAAATCCAACTCGACTGCGATGGTGACGCGGTGTTGCTGGTGGTGGAACAGCTAGGCGGCATCGCCTGTCATACCGGGCGCCACAGCTGCTTTTTCCGGCGGTTGGACAAAAACGGTTGGGTAGAGACCGAGCCGGTATTAAAGGATGCGTCCATCATATATAAGGACAAATCATGAGCGACGACGTATTGGGGCGTCTGGCCGAGGTCCTGGAGGCGCGCAAACAGGCCGATCCCGCGACCTCTTATGTCGCAGGACTGTATGCCAAGGGGCTGGACGCCATCCTCAAGAAGATCGGCGAAGAGGCGACGGAGACGGTGCTGGCCGCCAAAGACGGTGCGGCGGACAAGATCATTTATGAGACCGCCGATCTGTGGTTCCATACCTTGGTGTTACTCGCCCAGCAGGGCCTGCATCCCGAGCAGGTCTTGGATGAACTGGCAAGGCGCTTTGGGGTGTCCGGGGTAGACGAAAAGGCGTCGCGCAAGCCGGATAAATAATTTGTTGTTCGTGAATTCAAGGCGATATGATGATTTTGGTGTCGCCCCAGTGGGTGCGCGCCGCGCGTCCGTGTAGAATGGCGTGTAGATGCGGCGCGCCGCGTAATGAGTTAAGGGAGAGTTGAAATGGGTATTAGCATTTGGCAATTGTTGATTATTCTGGTGATTGTCCTGCTGCTGTTCGGCGCCAAGCGTTTGCGTACCCTGGGCAGCGACCTGGGCGGCGCCGTCAAAGGCTTCCGCAGCGCCATGGGCGACGGAGATGATAAGGACGCCGGAGAATCCCAGGCAGGTGATCATGTCGAGCACAAACAATCCGGCCAAACCATCGAAGGTGAAGTGACCAGTAAAGAAACCACCAAGCATAAGACATGACGCCACGGTCATGTTCGAGATTGGGTTTCAGGAAATTGTACTGATCGCGATCATCGCCTTGCTGGTGGTGGGGCCGCGGGAATTCCCTGCCTTGGTGCGCAATATCG
>CAYWIQ010000111.1:0-7559 GCA_964458405.1 uncultured Chromatiaceae bacterium | reverse complement strand
AGCAGTTTGTCGTTCCCGACAGATCGTTTACAGACAATACCGGAGACATGGTTTACACATTGAGGTATTTGGGAGGCCCCCCAAATGCCCTGGAAAGAGTGTAAACCGATGGATGAAAGACTGAAATTTATAGCGCGGCTTCTGGACGGTGAGAAGATGGCTGGCGTGTGCCGGGATTTTGGCATTTCCAGGCAGACAGGTTACAAGATTTACCATCGCTACAAAGACCTGGGGTTACAGGGACTGGAAGATCGTAGCCGGCGGCCTTATCGCCATGCCAATCAACTGCCATACCAAGTGGAACGGGCAATCTTGCGGATCAAACGTGAGTACCCAGATTGGGGTGCACCTAAAATCCGAGACAAATTAATCCAGGAATTCCCTCCGATCAAACTGCCTGCCAAGAGCACCATCCACGCGGTACTTGATCGCCACGGCTTGGTGAAACGGCGTAAGCGGCGACGTTATCGTGCCGAAGGCACGCCGCTGAGTGATGTAACCTCACCCAATGGGCTGTGGTGTGCGGATTACAAGGGGGAGTTTATGCTGGGTAATCGCCGCTATTGTTATCCCCTGACAATCTCGGATTACCGCTCGCGCTATTTGCTTGCCTGCGAAGGCCTGGAATCGACAAAATCGGACTTTGCCTTTACGGTTTTTGAGCGTGTTTTTAAGGATTATGGCCTGCCCGATGCCATCCGTACCGATAACGGGCTCCCCTTCGCGTCACCGAATGCCCTATTTGGCTTGAGCCGCTTGTCAATCTGGTGGCTGCGTTTAGGCATCAAGCTTGAACGTATCCAGCCTGGCCACCCCGAGCAAAATGGTCGTCACGAACGAATTCATCTCACGCTGAAAAATGAAGCCACCCGACCAGCCTCTTTTAGTCTTCTGCAACAACAAGAACGCTTCGACCGCTTTGTCGAGATTTACAACCAGCAGCGGCCCCATCAAGCTCTCAATGGCTGCTACCCCGCTCAGGTGTATACACCCTCAGCCAAGGAATACCGAACCCCTGATGAACCTGATTATCCGTTCCATGACCGCGCAGTACGCGTCACCCAATGCGGCCGTATTTGCATGGGACATCGCAAAATCAATCTCAGCGTTGTTTTTGCAGGACAAATTGTCGGAATCAGAGAGGTCGCCGACAATATCTGGCTTGTCAGCTTCTTAGATTATGATCTAGGCTTCTTTGATGAGGAGGCGGGCCGCGTCGAACCGGTCCCTAATCCGTTTAGGACGAAACTGTAAAGTATGTCTCCAGTATAAAGTGTCAACCATGTCTCCGGAATAGACCCTCGAATCAATGGTGGGCCGTGTAGGATTCGAACCTACGACCAATTGGTTAAAAGCCAACTGCTCTACCGACTGAGCTAACGGCCCTAAGGAAAGGGCGGCATTTTAACCGTTTTTCATATTTTTGTTCAATGTCTTATTGAGGCTCGCCGTGGTAATTGAGAGTCATTTCGATACTCAAGGGTACATCCCCCCTGAGCGCGCCACTATGGCTGTGTTTCATAGTGCATAACGAGTAGGATCGTCCACCCCGGCGGCGATGAAGCCTTCGCGGCGTAAACGGCACGAATCGCAGCTGCCGCAGGCGCGACCCTGATCATCGGCCTGATAACAGGACACGGTCATGGCATAGTTGACGCCCAGGCGTTGCCCCTCCTTGATAATCTCGGCCTTGCTCAGCTGGATAAGCGGGGTATGGATGCGAAACGGTTGCCCTTCGACCCCGGCCTTAGTAGCGAGATTAGCGGTCTTTTCAAAGGAGGCGATGAATTCGGGCCGGCAATCGGGATAACCGGAATAGTCGACCGCATTGACACCGATGAAAATGTCCTGGGCCGCAATCACCTCGGCCCAACCCAGCGCCAAGGCGAGGAACACCGTATTGCGTGCCGGGACATAGGTGACTGGAATCCCGTCACTGGCCTCCTCGGGCACAGCAATAGCGGTATCGGTAAGTGCGGAGCCGCCGATGCCGGCCAAGTCCAAGGTGATGGTTTTGTGCTGCGCCGCCCCCAACGCCTCGGCCACCCGTGCCGCGGCCTGCAATTCGGTGCGATGGCGTTGACCATAGTCGAAGCTCAAGGCATAACAGTCATAGCCTTGGGCGCGTGCCATGGCAAGCACGGTGGCCGAGTCCAAGCCACCGGAAACTAGGACGACTGCTTTTTTCAACATTGAATCAGGCATTGGCCATTACTCCCCTCCCCTTAACCCCTTCCAAAGGCGGAGTGAAAAAAGATAGAAATTGATGCGCGCCTCGCACGACTTATTCATAGGCAATCGCTGAACAATTCGTCATTCCGGATCTTCGCTACGCTGCAATGACGTCCTCATGGGATTAGTCAGAACCCCAGTACGTGTTGCTGTTTTTCATCGCCCAGGCTCGTCGCCCCACAGATATTTGTGCAATTGTATCTGGAAGCGAACGGGCAAACGGTCGGCCACTATCCAGTCCGCCAATTCCCGGGCATGCAACTGCTGGGCGCTGGGTGAAAACAAGACTTCGCAGCGCTCGCCTAGCTTGTATTCCGCCATGATCTGTTTGGCCCACTCGTAGTCGGCGCGGTCGCAGATCACGAATTTCACTTGATCGCCGGCGGTGAGGTGTTCGACGTTGGCGAAACGGTTTTTGGCCGCTTCGCCCGAACCGGGCGTCTTGAAGTCCATGACCTTGCATACCCGACCATCGACCTCATCCACGGCGATGGCGCCGCTGGTTTCTAGTGACACCTCATAGTGGTCATCGCACAGTCGCTGCAACAACGGCAGGCAACCCTTTTGTGCCAGGGGTTCGCCGCCGGTCACTGTGATGTGGCGAACACCGTAATCGGCTATCCGTCGCATGATCTCGTCCAGTGTCAACGTCTCACCGCCATGAAAGGCATAGGCGGTATCGCAATACTGGCAACGCAACGGACAACCGGTGAGACGCACGAACACCGTGGGGAAGCCGACGCTGCGACTCTCGCCTTGCAAGGATAAAAATATTTCGGTGATGCGCAGGTTCATGGGTTTAGCTATAAGCCGCAATGGATTAATTCAAGGATATCTGCAATTAGAAGTCTAGCAGGGTCAAGGAAAACGTTGCGTTTCCTTCACCCAGGATCCGGGAAAAGTACACAGTGGGATTAACTATATCCCCTCACCCTACCCTCTACCCACAAGGGGCACCGAGGTCCCGAAGGGAGAGGGTTTTACATCGGTTTATGCGAGGACTTCCAAGCTCGAACCGGGGAACGGCCGAACATTCAATGCCCTTCCGATTTCATCTTTTGTAAACGCCGATCGGCCAACTGCGCCGCGGTACTTTGCGGATAGCGGCCCTTGAGTTGTTCCAGGGTATCGCGCGCCTTGCCCCACGCGGCGAGCTCGTAGTAGCTGAAACCCAGTTTCAGCATAGCATCGGGCACCTTGGGACTTTGGGGGTAATCGTGGATCACCTTGCCGAACTCATCCGCCGCTTCACTGAAACGCCGTGCCGCAAAATGGGCCTCACCTATCCAGTATTGGGCGTTATCCGCCAAGTTACCATTCGGATAGTTTTTGAGCACTTCCTTGAAGCCGGCGATGGCATCGTCATAGTGACCGCCCTTGAGCAGATCGAAGGCCTTTTGATAGTCGACCTGCTCTTGGCCGGGATTGGCGGCCGGTGGAGTGGACATCGGCGACGTCGTACCCGGCGCCGTGGGCTGGGTCGTGGACGGCATGGCGGGAGTCACTCCGGCCGCCACGGGCGCGCTGCCGGCCGCCGGGGATACGCTACCCGACTGAGCCGGCAAGGATGGGGCCGCCGTAGACGCCGATGGGTTGGTCATCGACGCCGCGGCGGTTTCCAACTTCTGCAAACGCCGGTCGAGATCCAGATAAAGGTCTCGCTGGCGTTGCTTGATACCGTTGATGTCGTTACCCTGCACCTCCAGATCGCCGCGCAACTTCTGCACGTCTTCCTGAAGGCGCTGGATCCGAGTCAACAGGTCCGCCAACCCTTGACCATTGAGTATCCGCTCCAGCTTGGTGACCCGGGCATCCAAGGACGACCCCCCGCCATCGCCCGTCACCGTGATGACCGGTGCACCTTCCGACTCCGCCGCCCAGGTAGCGCCGGTCGTCAGCACCCAGGCGCTGAGCACTACCACGCCATACAGCGCGACGCGCATGATTACGGTCCGCCGTATACGATTTCAACTCGGCGGTTCAAACGCCATGCGGATTCGTCATGCCCCAAGGCCGCGGGACGTTCTTCTCCGTAGCTGACGGTGCTGATCTGCTGCGGCGAAACGCCCATCAGCTCCATCATATCCGCCACCGCTTTGGCGCGGCGTTCTCCCAAGCCGATGTTGTATTCGCGGGAGCCGCGCTCGTCGGTGTTACCCTCCAAGGTCACCTTCACAGTCGGATGCTGCGACAGATAGTTGGCATGGGCCTGGATGATCGCGCGGTCATCATCATGCACCGTGCTGCTGTCGAAATCGAAATACACCACCTTCTTGGATAGCAGGCCAGAGGTATCACTGGGTGCACCGTTGGACTCCATGCCACCGCCACCGCCACTGGCACCGGCCCCGCCGCCAGGCAACGGCGTGGCTTCGCCGCCGCCGCCCGCCCCCATCGGTGAGGTCGTGGCCGATTCCGGTGTCTGGGCCGCAGCGCCGCCCTGTCCGGCTCCCTCCTGTTCTTTCACCTTTCCAGTCGTACCGCAGGCTCCCAGCAGCAATACGGGAATGATGATTAATCCGACCTTGATCCACTTATTCATGTTGCGCTCCTGTCCTCTATTGGTCTTCGGGTTTATTGTCGTAAGGGTGCCCACGCCGGTTCCCGTGCATCACCCTCGCGGGCTGATAGGCGTTGTTTCACCCGGCCATCCACCGATACCGCCGCCAACACCCCGCGTTTATTTTCTTCGGTGGCATAAATTATCATCCTACCATTCGGTGCGAAACTCGGCGACTCGTCGAGTTTACCGTCGGTCAAGACCTGCAACGCACCGTTTTGTAGGTTCAACACTGCAATCTGGAAAAGGTTATGGCCGCCGCTGTGCACCATTACAATGCTTTTGCCGTCGGCAGAGTACGATGCCCGTGCATTATAGTTGCCTTCAAAGGTCAACCTCTCGGCACGCCCACCGTTCGACGGTATGCGATAAATCTGCGGTGTACCGCCCCGGTCAGAGGTAAAAATGATGGAATGGCCATCCGGAGACCAAGACGGTTCAGTGTCGATGCCGAGGCTATTGGTCAACCTTCTAAGGTGCTTCGTCGCCAGATCCATCACATAAACTTCGGGATTTCCGTCCTTCGACAAAACTAATGCCATTTGCGTGCCATCCGGCGACCACGCCGGCGCGCCATTTATTCCAGGATAGTTGGCCAGCAATACCCGCTGCCCGGTGCGTAAATCCTGTATATAGATCCTGGGCCGTTTATTCTCGAAGGAGACATAGGCCAGGCGCGAGGCATCCGGCGACCACGCCGGCGACATCAACGGCTGCGACGACTGCACCACGGCGCGCGGATCATATCCGTCCGAATCCGCTACTTCTAAAGAATAGCGCCTTTTTCCCGCCCCCGTGTCCGTCACGGTGATATAGGCGATGCGGGTGGCGAAGGCCCCAGGTTCGCCGGTAAGGGTCTCATATATCATATCGGCGATCTGATGGGCAGTGCGCCGCAGGCTGTTGGCGCCGCTGCGGATGCTGTACCCGGCCAACTGTACACCACGGAAGACATCGAATAATTGGAACTGGGCCACATAACCCGCGCCGAAACGGCGAACCTTGCCGATGACCAGGTTGTCGGTCTTGAGCAGGCGCCAATCGCGGAAATTCACCTGGGATGCCTCGTAGGGCAAGGCGATCAAGTCCTTCCTGGCCACCGGCGCGAAGCGTCCGCTGCGCTTCAGGTCGGCGGTGATGACCGCGGCCACGTCCACCGGCAGGCTGACTCCCCCGGAATCGAACGGCACCACCGCAATGGGTGACGCCCCTTCAATGCCCTGGGTAATCTCGATGGTCAAGGCGGCGTGGGCAGCGCTTGTCGCCAATAACCCGATCAACCCGCACCACACCCCTATCCGTTTCAACAAATTCAAAACTCAACCCTCTGGTCTAAATACAAAGTCAAATTCCCGCTGGAACAACGCCGGATCGGGCGGCGGCGGCAACGGCGATGCCCGCAGGATAGCCGTCTCCGCCGAGCGGTCAAAGGCCGGGTAACCGCTGCTCTTCACCGTGCGCGCCTCCACCACCTCGCCGCCCGGTATCAGGCGCACGTGCACCGTACAGCTCATGCCCGGCGTGACGTTGGGTGGCTTGAGCCAATTGCGCGTCACCTTTTGCTGGATCAACGCTATATATTGACCCTGCAATGATGCCAGTCGCTGACGACGCGCCTCTGCGTCACGTTGCTGCTGTTCCTGCGCCATCTGTTGCCGCATCATCTCCAAATTCTCCTGTTGGCGGCGCGCCTCATCGGCCTTGCGTTGCGCTTCCGCCTTGCGCTTGGCCTCTTCCGCTTGGCGCTTTTCTTCGGCCGCTTTACGTTTGGCCTCTTCCGCCCGGCGCTTTTCTTCGGCCGCTTTACGTTTGGCCTCCAGTTCCGCCTGGTGCTTCTGCTCGGCGATGCGCCGGCGCTCCTTGGCCTCCTTCTCCGCCTTGAGCTTGGCCTGGCGACGTTGCTCCGCCTCCAGCTGCTTCTTCTTCTCCGCCGCGCGCTGTGCCGCTTTGCGGCGCTGTTCCTCGGCGCGTTGCTTCTCCAGCGCGGCCTGACGCTTGGCCTGTTCCGCCTTGCGTTTGGCCTCTTCCGCAGCGCGGCGTTGCTGTTGTTCCTGGAGCTTGCGTTGCTTCTCCGCCTCCAGCTTACTCTCGTCGATCACCGTCGCCTTGACGATATCGCCGCTGCCTTGCAAGGGTGCCGGCTTGGCATTCCACCTTAGGCTGACCACTAAAACCGACAACAAGGCCACATGGACCAATACCGCATATGCCAGCGGTCGAGGATTTTTCAAAAATTCTTTAAACATGTCTCCTCGACCACCGCGTGCAATGACCCCGCCGGTTCATCGGCCGCCCGTCGAAAGCCTAGCGCCGCCGGGCCTTTTCCGGCGGCTTAGTCAATAGCCCCACGCTGGGCGCCCCCGCCTGCTGCAACAAGGTCATGGCGTACACCACGTGACCGTAAGCGGTGTCCTTGTCGCCGCGCACCAGTACCGGCACGTCGGGTTGTTGTTTCAAGATCAAGCGGGCGCGACGCACCAGATCGTCGTCACTCACCGGCTTCTTTTCGTGTTCACCCAGATTGAGATAAAGATTGCCCTCGGTGTCGACGGTGACTACCAGGGGCTCCTTGGCCTCCTGGTCGATGGGATTGGCCGAGGCCTGCGGCAACTCGACCTTGACGCCCTGCGCCAGCAACGGCGCGGTGATCATGAAGATCACCAGCAATACCAACATGACGTCGATGTACGGCACGACGTTGATATCACCCATCAATCCTCTTCCGACGCGACGACGTAGGGCCATGGGCTTCCCTTAATTATGAACC
>CAYWIQ010000110.1:0-7568 GCA_964458405.1 uncultured Chromatiaceae bacterium | reverse complement strand
TGAACGGCAGGCACTACGCCGCGGCGGGGTACAACGTCTGTACCTGGGCAATGTCACCGTCGGCCCCCACCAACTCTCCGCCTCCTTCATCGCCAAGGATGACACCGGCCAAGCGCAGCACGCCAACGTCACCAGCCATTTCCAGAAATCCCTGGCGGCCAAATTCGTCGAACTCAAGGTCTCCAAGGACAATACCAATGCCCCGCAGTTGACCGTCAAGGAATGGGAATAAGCTAAGGTCGGTCATGGAATTGCGGGTTAGACCAAGGAGAATTTGCTCCGCCATCACGATACTGCTCGGTATCATGACCACGTCGCACGCCGGCGGCGCCGACCTTTTGGATCACAGCGATGCCCGCAACATTGCCAACCTGGGATTTCGCAATGCGGCCTTCCAACTCGATCAACAACACTATTTCTCCAGCATCCTGCAACTACTGCATGCCCGCGAGCTGCCCAAAGCGTTTGCCGCCCATAGCGATAACAAGGCCTTTCTCGCCGACTTTCTCTACGACCGCAAGGCCCTGACCGACTTCAGCAAGACGCTGGTCGCCGGCCGCTTGGCCGACGCACAATTGAGTAAAGATGAAAGCGACGTGGTGCTGGCCGACCTCTATCTCGCCATCGGTCTCCCCAATCCCGCCGAGAAGCTGCTCCGCCGCTTGGACGGCAAGCGAACCGCCGCCCCCAAACACAGCTGGCTGGCCGCGGCCCGCTTCTTCTATCAGCGAGGTTATCTCAAGGAGGCGCAACAAGCCCTGGCCGAACTCGCCGATCTGCCCAATGGGGAACTGCAGACTCAGCGCGATACGTTGGCTGCCTTGGTACAGCTGGCCGCTCGCAATGATGTCGATGCCATCGCCAAGTTACGGGACAGCGTTGATCAAGGTGAGCAACTGGCCCTGGATCGCTATAACCTCGGGTTGGCCCTCATGAACAAAGGCGACACACAAGAAGGGATGGCCACCCTCGACGACGTCAACAACACCGCCCACGGCGTTTCCAATTATCTGTATAAATCGAAACTGTGGTCTGACATCAAGAATGCCGAATCCGTCAAAGGCGATGCGGCGGGGCAACAACGGCTACAAGCAATCTTCATCACCTTCCTCAAGGATATCGCCGCCGTCAACCTTGGCCAGGCCTTCATGCACCGCGGCCAAACGGACCTGACCGCAACGCCGTTGCAAGGCATCGACCCCAATACGCCTTACGCCAACTTCCCCCTGCTGGACAAAGGATGGATCGATTATTTGAGCGGCCACCCCGGCAAGGCGTTGGAAAGTTGGACGGCACTGAGTCAACGTGACGGCAGCGATGCGGCGGTTCAGGAAGGTATGCTGGCGACACCTTATACTTATTACCGACTTCAAGACTATCCCAAGGCCTTGAAGTATTTTCAACAAGCCGCGGCCGGTTACCAGAATGAACTGAAGCACCTCGAGGCGGCACGCCCTGCATTGACCGACGGCAGTTATATCCAGGCCTTTCTCGACGCCAATCCCGGCAAAAACCAATACGATATCGCATGGCGCCCCCAGATCCTGCCGGCCTTGCCGATCTCGTCCTACCTTCTTCCCACCCTAATCAGCCACCGCTTTGTAGAGGGTTTGAAGAATTACCGCGACCTGCTTTTCACCCAGGATATACTTGCCACCGCCGGCAACGACATTAATGCATCCCTCGACCTCCTCACCCGCCAACGCGCACTCAACGTCGGCTTGGTAAACGTCAAGACCGTAAATGGCCAAGGGGCCGATCCCAACGTTATCATGTCACGGGTCAAAAAGGTCCAAGCCGAGTTGACCAAGGCCGAACGTAATCATGACATCGTGGCCTTCGCCACCACCAAGCAGGCGCAATTGCTGAATAACCTGCAAGACGCCCATACCTTATTGGGACAACTCAAAGATTACATCGTGGACAACGATGTATTGCATGCCAAATACCAATTGCTACGGGGATTGATGATCTGGGATCTGACAGAACAATATCCCACCCGCCTCCAGGAAGTGACTCAACAGTTACAGGATCTGGAAAACAACTTAGACCGATACGTCAGCGTTCCTCAACAGATCAACAGCGGCGCCACCCATGGCCATGACGCACTGACAAAACGCGAAAACAACTACAAGACCCTGCTCAGTCGCCAAGCCGCCCTGCAATCCTCGGCCAAGACCTTGGCGACACAACAAAGAAAATACCTGGAGGCCTTGCTTGTCCAAGACGTACAAGACGCAGAAAGCCGGCTGAAGAGCTATTTGATACAAGCACGTCTTGGCGTCGCCGAGGCCACCGATCAGTTGGCAAGCAAATCGCCCAACAGGGACTATGCGGAAACCATTGCCGCCTATCAGGCCTTTTTAGACATCAGCGGTGATTCACCCTACCGCCGCGCCGTCATGTATCGCGAAGCTTGCCTGAAAATGTTGCAGGCGGATACTCGTGACGATTCCTCCACCGACGGCAGCACCGCGAAAACAGCCCACGAGCGCGCCGACGCCTTGTACGACGATGCAGCCAAACTGCTCGAACAACTGCTCAAACGTTATCCCAACGACCCCGACAACGACCGGGTTCTTTACGGCTTGGCCAAGGCCTACGATCATAGTGGCGACAGCACCGCCATGCTTGATACCCTGACCAAGCTCACCCAGGACTATCCGCACAGCGCCTATAATGAAGAGGCGCAATTCCGGCGCGGCGAACTGCTGTTCTCCGTCGGCCTGCCGGGCCAGGCCGCCGACGCCTACAGCGCCGTGGTCGCCAAGGGTCCGGACTCGCCGTTCTATGACAAGGCTCTCTATAAACTCGGTTGGTCGCGCTTCAAGCAAGGACACTATCAGGTTGCGGTGGATACCTTCATCCCACTACTGGATCGCAACTGGCCCAAGACGGGATCCGGCAACGCCGACACTACCGACGACACCGCAACCCGCGGCCAACAGGAATTCGTAGACGACATTCTGCGCGGTACCAGCCTGTGCCTGGCGCAACTTAAGGGGGTGGAGACCTTGAAACAATACTTCACCCGCCACGGCGCCCAACCCTACGAATACCGCCTCTACGCAACGCTGGCACAGTTGTATATTGAGCAGCAACGCATCGAAGATGCCGTCAATGTCTATCGCACCTTTGTCGCGCAGCGACCCGACAGCCCCTTGGCGCCGCAATTTGATTCCAAGATCCTGGCCGCATATGAAAAGGGTGGGTTTATCGATCTGGCGCAAAAGGCCAAGCAGGATTTCATCGCCCGCTACCAACCCAACTCCCCCTACTGGCAAAAGAACCCCAACGCCGACCGCACCGCCACCCTCGCCTCGGTACACGATTACTTGCAGGAGTTGACCAACTACGCCCACGCCAAGGCGCAGCAGACAAAACTGGCGGCGGACTACCAAAAAGCGGAGGACTGGTATCGGCTGTTCCTGAAATCCTTCCCCAAGGACCCGCAAGCCTCCAAGATGCATTTCCTGTTCGCCGAATTGCTCTACGAAGATCATAAATTCGACCAGGCGTCACAGGAATACGCCAAGGTGGCCTACGAATACAAGGATGCCAACCACGGCGCCGAGGCCGCCTACGCCGACATCCTGGCCCGCGAAAAGGTCGCCGCCACCCTCAGCGGCGACCAACAACAGGCCGCCCAACAACAGGCGTTGCTGGCGCTGCAGCGCTTTACCGACACCTATCCCGACGACCCCCGCACCCCGGCGGCGCTGGTCAAGAGCGCCCAGCAATGGTTTGCCCGGCACCAGCCGGATAAGGCGGAACAGGCGGCGCACCGCCTGCTCGACATCAAGCCGCCGGCCGACGCCGCGCTGCGCCGCGATGCCTGGACCGTGCTGGCACACAGCCAATTCGACCAACAGCACTTCAGTGACGCCGAACACAGCTATCAACAAGTGTTGGCGATCATGCCCAAGTCGGCCGTCAAACGCAACGACATCCAGGAAAACCTGGCGGCGGCGGTCTACAAGCAGGGTGAGGCGGCGCGCACCGCCGGAGACCTGCACACTGCGGCACATGATTTCTTGCGCATTAAGGACCTGGCCCCCGACAGCTCCATCGTCGCCACTGCGCAATACGACGGCGCAGCCGCCCTGCTGGCCCTGAAAGATTGGCAAAAGGCCATCCCGCTATTGGTCGCATTCCGCAGCGATTATCCCGACAACCCTTTGCAAAAGGACATCGCCCCCAAGTTGGCATTGGCCTACCAAAAGGACGGCGACTGGCAGAAGGCGGCCGGAGAGCTGGAAGGCATCGCTCGCCACGGCGACAACCAGGAGCTGCAACGCGATGCCGTGTGGCAATCGGCGACGTTATACCTGCGCGCCGGCAAAACTAAGCAAGCACGGCGCATGTATCTGGAATACGTAAAGCGTTTCCCGAAACCGCTCGACGAATCTATCGAAGCGCAGCAACACCTCGCCGACCTCTACGCGCAACAGCACGACACCAAGCGCCAACATTATTGGCTCAAGCACATCATCGCCACCGAGAAGAACGGGGGCGACCAACGTAGCGACCATACTCGTCTACTGGCCGGACGCGCGGCTTTGACACTGGCCGATGCCCAGTACCAAGACTATATCAACATCAAGCTCACCCATCCCCTGAAGAAGAGCCTCAAGCGCAAGAAACAGGTTATGGAAAAGGCGCTGTCGGCCTACCGTGTCGCCAGCGATTACGGCATCGCCGAGATCACCACCGCCGCCACCTATCGCGCCGCACAAATCTACAGCAACCTCGGCAAGGCGCTGATGAACTCCGAGCGACCCAAGGGGCTCAGCAAACTGGAGCTGGAACAATACAATGTACTTCTGGAAGAGCAGGCCTACCCCTTCGAGGAGAAGGCCATCGCGCTGCATGAAAGTAACGCTCACCGCACCACGGAACATATCTACGACGATTGGGTGAAGCAAAGCTTTGCCGCCTTGAGTAAACTGCTGCCGGGGCGCTACGCCAAGAAGGAGAAGGGAGACGACTATGTCGATGCGATATATTGACGTTCGTCCCGCCATCGCCGCCGCATTGACCGCAGCGCTGCTCATCGGCTGCAGCGCGCCCATGCCCAAACCGCCTGGCGCCGCGCCGGCGGCAACCAAGCCCGCCCCACCACCGGTCGCAGCGGCGCCCGCCCCGGAGACGCCCACCAAGGCAGTAAAAGTGCAGTTCGAGCAGGCCATCGCCTTCATGCAATCCGGAAAGGATAAAGAGGCCGGCGCGCTGTTCACCCATATCGTCAAGCTGGAGCCGAAACTCGCCAGCCCCCACACCAATCTCGGTATCCTGTTCTATCGCGATGGCGAACTGGATAAAGCGGAAGCGGCTTTCAAGCAGGCATTGCAACTGGATGGCAAGGATTACGTCGCCGCCAATTATCTGGGCATGCTGTACCGTTCCCAGGGACGATTCGCCGCCGCCGAATCCGCCTATAAGCAAGCGTTGGCCGCCAACCCAGATTATGGTTATGCCCATCTCAATCTGGCGATCCTGTACGACCTCTATCTCGACGATCTACCCCAGGCGCTCAAGCACTATCAGCGTTACCAACAACTGGGCGGCGACTCCGACAAGCGCTTGGCCGGCTGGCTGGCGGACCTGCACCAACGCATGAACAGCGCAAGCAGCGAGGACCCTAAACCATGAACCGCATCTTTGTAAGTATGATCATGGCTGTAACGTTATGCAGCCAATACGCTTGGGGCGCAGAACGCCTAAAATTAAACAAAACCACCATCCTTGGTAACGGTGAGTTACCCAAGGTGACTTTCGTAGTACCCTGGCGTGATATCCCGAGCAAGGTCCCCGAATCGCATCTGTCGGCCGCAGACCGCCCTCATCCGTCACCGTTGGACCGTGACCTTTATCAGCGCAAACTCGACTACTTACGCCAAATCAAACAGCGCCGGGAAGACGCCGCGACGCAGTAACTGCGGAAATTGGGACGTGGATCAAGAATTTTTCGAGGCAAGTCGTTAATTATTGTAACTTTCCGCCAGGCAAACTATTCAAAACCATTTATATATCGAGTTATCCGTCAGTTATATCACTTAGACCAAACAAGGAGGTCAAATGTACATCGTCAACGCCATAGCGCGCTTTATGCAAGAGGGGGGATTTTTCATGTATCCCATCCTCTTAGTATTGGCCCTGGGGCTCGCCATCGCCATCGAACGCTTTTTCTATTTAAGCAGCACCAAAAGCTCCAACATCAAGACTTGGAAACAAATGCTGCCGCTGATCGAGAAAGGCAAGTTCAGTGAGGCGATGACGGCGGCGGCCGATTCCAGTGCCGCGGTCGGCAAGATCCTCGCCTACGGATTGTCGCGTCTTAAATCGTCACGACAACGCGACGCCATCGAGACCGCGATGGAAGAAGGCTTGATGGAGATTGTGCCTCGCCTCGAGAAACGCACCCACTATTTAGCGACCTTCGCCAACATCTCCACGTTGCTGGGACTGCTCGGCACTGTGACCGGCCTAATCGAGGCCTTCGGTGCGGTGGCCAATGCCGATCCTGCGCAGAAGGCGGAGCTATTGTCCGCCAGTATCTCGGTAGCCATGAACTGTACCGCCTTCGGCCTGGGTGCCGCGATTCCCCTGATGCTGATCTACTCATTCTTGCAGAGCAAGACCACCGAACTGGTGGACAGTCTGGAAATGGTATCGGTGAAATTTCTCAACATGCTGCAGGAACATAGCGCTCAAGGCGGAACAACTGCATGATAGGCCGTACCCGTCGCCGGGCTTCCCCCATCGCCGACTTGGATGTCACCGCGTTTATCAATCTGATGGTGGTGCTGGTGGCGTTCTTTTTGAGTTCGGTTACCTATTTCCAGTTCAGCGCGCTGAGCCTGAAGATCCCGTCGGCGATAGAGAACGCTCCCAATCCGAGCAAGGCCTTGTCGTTGGAAGTCACCATTCGCAAAGACGTCTTGGAAGTGGGGGACCGCAACGCCGGCCTGATCAGCCGCCTCGCAAAGATCAACGGCGAGTACGATTTCAAGGCGCTCAACCACCTGCTCAAGCAGATCAAGACGCGTTTCCCGGACAAGACCGCCGCCACGATTCTGTCCGAGCCGGATATACCCTATGACGTCCTGGTCAAGACCATGGACGCCACCCGTAACTATGTGGTCGTAACCCCAGACAAGATCAGCTACGAAGAGCTGTTCCCCGATTTATCCATCGGCGACGCGCCGGGTGCCGTTGCGGTCGGAGCCAAACCATGAAGATGTCTCGCCGCGCCAAACGCATGGAGCGCCATCATCGGCGCAACAAAGGTCATGCCGTCATCAACATCGTCTCGATGATCGACATGCTGACCGTGCTGGTGCTGTTCCTGTTAGTGAACTCCGGCAACATGCAAAATTTGCCCAGCACCAAATCCGTCAAGCTCCCCGAATCCATTGCGCAAAAGGAACCCAAGGAGTCCTTGGTGATAGCGGTCAACAACCAAGACATCATCGCCCAAGGGCGCAAGGTGGCATCGGTACCCGAGATCCTGACCGCTGACAGCAACGTAATCCTGGACGCCAGGGGTATTCTTGAGTATGTCACAG
>CAYWIQ010000109.1:1986-7632 GCA_964458405.1 uncultured Chromatiaceae bacterium | reverse complement strand
TGAAGACGTTACTAACCCGGCGGCACTTACCGCTGTCGGTGGTACTTTATATTTTACTGCGGATGCCGGCAGCAACGGCACAGTACTGTGGAAGAGCGACGGCACCGTCGCCGGGACCGCAATAGTGCAAGACAACGCTGCAAATTATATATCCGCCCCCACCGGGCTTACCGCGGTAGGGACAACCTTATATTTCGCGGCCAGCAATAGCGCCTCCGGCACAGAGTTGTGGAAGAGCGGTGGAACAGCATCCAGCACATTAATGGTCAAAGATATCAATGCGGGCAGCGCCGGCAGTTTCCCTGCCAAGCTGACCGCCGTCACCACCAAAATTAGCGGTGTGGCCACTACAATGTTGTATTTTACTGCCAAGCAAAGTGCCACCGGTTATGAATTATGGAAGAGCGACGGCACAGTGGGCGGTACCGTGCAGGTGCAGGATATAAATGCGGGAGCCAACGGCAGTATGCCCTACGACTTTGCCGCCAGCGGCGCCGATGCCTATCTCTATTTCGCCGCAAGTGATGATACGCATGGTCGTGAATTATGGCGCAGTGACGGTACGGCGAGTGGCACCACCCTGGTGAGCGATCTGTCGACGATCAGTGGAGATTCATTCCCGTCCGTGTTGACGACCATCGACGGTGTGCATTATTTCACCGCCAATGATGGATCGGGAAGTTATGGTGATATCAGCTACGGTACCGAGTTGTGGCGAAGCGACGGTACGGTGGACGGCACCTACAAGATCAAGCAGATCAATCAGTCCGGGGCGAGCGATCCCTCCCAGCTTACCGCGTTCGATAGCATGCTGTATTTCTCAGTAGTCAATGGCAGTGTTGCTGAGTTATGGAAGAGCGACGGCAGCGCCTCCGGTACCGTTCAGGTCAAGGATAGCGGTGATGCGGTGATCGATAATCCCCATTATCTAACCGTCAGCGGCAATATGCTTTATTTTACCGCTACGCAAGCCGGAGGCGTGACGCAGTTGTGGAGAAGCGACGGCACAGCCGCCGGTACTACCACGATTAGCGTGGCGGGTTTGAATAATCCTCATTACCTTGTTGCCGTCGGTAGCCTGTTGTATTTCGTGACCTTCGACAGTAGCAATGGCTACCAGTTGTGGAGCAGTGACGGCACCGATGCCAATACCGTTGTGGTGAAAAATCTCACCACCGCCGGTGTCAGCGATCCTTACTACCTCACCGCGGTCGGTACCGATCTGTACTTCTCCGCATTCAATGGCACAAGCGGTGTTTACGAACTATGGCAGAGCGACGGCACGACCACGGCGCCGGTAACGGATAGCCTCAGTGCGAAAATAGCAAGTCCGTCCAAATTGACTGCGATGGGGACGACGTTGTACTTCACCGCGGATGACGCCACCTACGGCAGGGAGTTGTGGAAGAGCGACGGCAGCGGCACAGCGGTGTTGAAAGACATCAATTCCTCCGGTGACAGCAATCCGGCCAACATGACCGTAGTCGGTACCACTTTATACTTTACGGCCGATGACGGCGGCAACGGTCGGGAGCTGTGGAAGAGCGACGGCAGTAGTGCCGGAACGGTAATGGTAAAGGATATCAATACTGGCGCCGGCGACAGCAACCCCAGTACACTCACCGTAATCGGCGGGACGTTGTATTTTGCCGCCGATGACGGCAGCAGCGGTAAGGAGTTATGGAAGAGCGACGGCAGTAGCACCGGAACGATTAGGGTGGCGGACATCAATACGGGTGCCGGTGACGGCGCCGCTTGGATCATGGGGTATTAGCGGGTAGGGTTAATTAACCCTGTTCATTTTATTCTATGAATCTGGGATATCTCATCGGGATGGGTGACGCTGACGTTAAGATCTCTTAATATGCCGTCTTCAATGCTGTATATCCAGCCGTGAACCGCCAGTTCCTGGCCTGACTTCCAGGCGTTTTGCACAATGGTGGTATGGCAAACGTTGGCGACTTGCTCGACGACGTTGAGCTCGCACAATAGATTGATCTTCTTATCGCCGTCTACAACCTGGTCGATTCGCTCCTGATGATAACGGTATACGTCCTTGATGTTGCGCAGCCAATTATCTATCAAGCCGTGAGCACGGCTTTCCACCGCCGATCTGACACCGCCGCAGCCGTAATGGCCGCAGACGATGATGTGTTTCACCTTGAGGACTTCGACGGCGTATTGAATGACCGACAGGCAGTTCAGGTCGGTGTGAATCACCAGGTTGGCGATGTTGCGATGGACGAAGATCTCACCCGGTAATAGGTCCACGATCTCGTTGGCCGGGACTCGACTGTCGGAGCAGCCTATCCATAAATATTGCGGATTTTGCTGTTTGGAAAGCTTAGTGAAGAAATCCGGATCGGTTTTCTTGATCTTGCTTGCCCAGTCCTTGTTTTTCTCGAGAAGCGTCTTCAAGACCTTCATATCGCGTAACCTGCGGCAGGTTGTTGGGCTTCTAGGTATTGGCCGTTTGCCTATTACGGGTATACAGATCGAGCGATTATCGGTATGAAGTGAATCATTCGATAGTCGTCCCGAGCAAGTATTATAGTATAGCAAGTACCGTTGTGGGGCGGAAATTTAACGGGAGGGCGGGACGCTGATGATGTAAACCCGCTATACCGTCCTGGTCAGCACCATCAATTGATACGGTTCCATGATGAGTTCCTGGGTGGCGGTGATGGTTCGGCCGGCATGGAGGTCAACCATGGTCTTGCGCATACCCATGTGGCGCAGACGCCTGGCGTCGAGGCGTTGATCGTGCTCGCTAAAATTGGCCAGGACCAGCACACTGTATTGATCGTGATTGCGGAAAAAACCGAAGACATGCCGATTGCCGGTATCGGTGAACTCGGTTTCGGCGCGAGTGAAGGCGAGATTTTGCTGGCGCAGCTGGATCAGCCGCAACATACCCTTATAGATACGTCCCGCCACAGTGTTGAGGTCATGGCGTTGTTCGGCGCTTCGCCAATCGAAGTGCGGGCGGTGCAGCCAGCGTGAATCGCCGGTCTTGGCGGGATCATTATCGTAGTCGTGGTCGTTGAGCATGCCCAGTTCATCGCCAAGATAGATCAGCGGGATGCCGCCGATCAGCATTGTGATACCGTGCAGCAGCAGGATACGGCGGATGGCGAGATTTATCTCCTCTTGGTCGCCATCGGCCAAACCTTTCTCCAGGCCGGCAAGTGACGCACAGGTGCCGGATATACGTGCATCGCCGGTCTGAGGGTTTTCCTGGAAAGGGGCGCCAAGGGCAAAACTTCCTTCAAAGCGGCCGGTATAAAACTGTTTAAGGAAGCGACGGTGATCGGCGGCACTCAAGCCCAGTGCTTCAATGTCCTCATTGGTGAATACCCAGCCTATGTCGTCATGGCAGCGCACATAGTTGACCCAGGCGCAACCGTTGGGGATAGCAAAGCGGTGTTGCATCGCACGCTGCAAGATCCGTACGTCCCGTGTCGCAAGGGCATCCCACAACAAGGCCATCAACTGCGGATTATAGGACAACGGACATTCTTCAGTGCTGATATATTTGTTGACTTCATCTGGGTGGACGATGGCTTCTGACTTGAACGCCATCGCCGGTGCCGCGATGCTGGCGACGGCGTTGAAGGCCTGAATGATCCAGTGGGCCTCGGGAAGATTCTGCGAATTGGTGCCTAGGCGTTTCCAGATAAACGCCACCGCATCCAGGCGCAGGATCTCGACGCCTTGGTTGGCGAGGAACAGCATTTCTTCGACCATGTGGTTGAACACCGCGGGATTCTCATAGTTAAGATCCCATTGATAGTTGTTGAATGTGGTCCATACCCATTTCTTCATGCGGGTGTTATAGGTGAAGGCCCCCGGGTGGTCATCGGGAAATACCTCCAGCATGCTGCGTTCATAGGCGTCCGGCATCTCGCGGTCGGGGAATATACGATAAAACTCTTGAAAATCCTCGTCGCCGGCCACTGCCCGTTTCGCCCAATCGTGCTCGTCCGAAGTGTGGTTGAACACGAAGTCCAGTACCAGCGAGATGCCGTGGTCGCGCAGCTCCGAGGCCAATTCGGCCAGTGCCGCCATTGATCCCAGCGTCGGGTTGACTTCGCGATAACTGCTGATGGCGTAACCGCCGTCATTGTCGCCTTGCGGCACCTTGAACAAGGGCATTAGATGCAGATAGGTGATGCCCATCTCCGAAAGGTAGGGGATATGCTTGCGCAGTCCCTCGATGTCGTCGGCGAACAGATCCACATAGCACATGGCCCCCACCATGCGATGCGACAAATACCAGTGGGGATCGGCCTCGCGCATGGCATCCAACGCCTTGAGTTCGGGCGGACGCGCCAGCCACATCTCGGTCGCCGAAGACAGTGTCGCTTCGAGATAATAGAAGAAGTCGTAGTCAGATTTGTATAGTGCATGAAGGCGTTCGAATAAGCGCGGAAAGTGACGCTTCAGCCGCCCGATATAGACATCCCATTCCGCTTCCTCGGTCTTGTCTTTATATTTTTCCTCTAGACGCGGCAGCAGGCGACGTAACGACGCATTGCTTTCCCGGCCGAACCAGGATGCGTTCTTATTTAAGTTGAAGGCCATGGTAGGGTCGTCTCAGGTTGAATATGGAACGTGGAGCCGATGTGGTTGTCGTCAGCTTAGTGGATTTGAGCCACGGATTCCACCGTTCCCTGGTGCTTAGCGCGTCGTGGGGTATATTCCTCGATCATCGTTAGGTTGGAACTCGGCTTAGTCATGCTGATGCGGTGAGAGGATGTATAATAAACAAAGCGATTAATTGATAAAATCGATCGCATGATGCTGCGACATAGTCTTGGGTGATGGAGGTTTACATCGCTATTACCATCGGCGATTAGGACACCGAGTGCTTAAGCAGTTGCTATATATTACGTCCCTGGTTTTGATTGCGGTGTGGGGCCGACACGGTCCCGTCGCGTTCGTTGTGTATTAAATAGGTCCGGCTCATGGCAAAGGAAAATGTGCGAACCCGCTCGAAAAAGAAGCAGGCCTTGGCGTTAATGGAAGCCGGTCGCCTCGATGAGGCGCGCCCCCTCTACGAGCGGATTTGTCAAATCGACCCCTTGGATACCGAATCATGGTTTCAGCTGGGGATGATCTACAAAAGACAGGGCAATCTCCAGGAGGCGGAATCGAGCCTGCGCCGGGCGTTGAATCTACAGCCGGATCGTGCCGGCGGCCACTTTCATCTCGCGCTTATTCTCGAAGCACAAGGCAAGGACGATGCAGCGCTGACCTCCTATCGCGAAGCCTTAAATCTTGCTCCTATGGTCGAGGCGTACAACAATTTAGGGAACGTGTTGAACCGTCTCGGACATTATGATGAGGCGTTGGTTAATTACCGGGCTGCACTGAACATCAAACCCGATTACTTCGAGGCGCATTACAATCTGGGAAATCAGCTGGCCGAGCAGCAGCGTTTTGCCGAAGCGATACCCCATTTACATAAGGCCTCTTCAGTCAAGGCGGACGCCCGCACTTTATTTAATCTCGGGAATGCCCATTTTTATCTGTCGAATTTCAACGATGCCGTGACCAGTTATTCTCAGGCGTTGCGCCTCGATTCGCGTCAGGCCGATATATATTTAAATCTGGGTACTGCGCTTGGGCAGTTGGGTAATACGA
>CAYWIQ010000109.1:0-1976 GCA_964458405.1 uncultured Chromatiaceae bacterium | reverse complement strand
TCGCCTGCTATCGCGAGGCGCTGAAGATCAGGCCTGATGATGTTGAAGTCCTATGCAATATCGCTGAATTGCTTATCGTCGACGGTCGGCTTGCTGAAGCTCTCGCCAGCTTTCAACGGGCGTTGCAGGTGAATCCGGCTCACAGCAAAGCGAGGGCCGGGGAGGTCAAGGTGTTTGATCGCCTCGGTGATTTCGATCAAGCCTTTGCCTCCCTGCAACCGCTGTTGGATGGTGAACACATCACGGCCGACGCCGCGCTGGCGTATGCATCGATATGCCGCCATATCGGCCAGTGCGACGATGCCATTGTCATGATGGAGCGTGCGCTGTCGCAAGAGACCGA
Organism: uncultured Chromatiaceae bacterium; assembly: GCA_964458405.1. Lineage (GTDB taxonomy): Bacteria > Pseudomonadota > Gammaproteobacteria > DRLM01 > DRLM01 > JARRQJ01. The sequence goes on along the minus strand of CAYWIQ010000109.1, from coordinate 1,633 downwards.
AGCGCCAGGTGGGTACTACTCCCTGATGCTCCATTTTGAACTGGGGCGATTGCTGGATGCCGTCGGCGATTATGATCGTGCCTTTGATTATTATCGTAAGGGGAACGCACTCAAGGGTATGATCTTTTTACCCGAGGAATATGCCCGACATGTCGATGATGTCATAGCGACCTATAGCCGAGAGTTTCTGGCGCAGGCGCCCAGAATCGATGATACCGCTGCGCGTCCATTGTTTATCGTCGGTATGCCGCGCTCCGGGACCAGTCTTGTCGAGCAAATCCTCACCAGCCATCAGCAGATTGCTGGTGGTGGGGAATTGAAGACAATGAACGACATCGTTATTGGGATGCCGTCGCAGCTGGGTACCGCGTTGCCTTATCCCCAATGTCTCAGCATGTTGACGGTGGCGGGCTGCGAAAGCATGCGCCGCCGCTATCTCGATCAACTTGCGGCCATCTCACCCGACGCCACGTATGTGACCGACAAGATGCCGGCCAATTTCAAGTTTCTGGGTCTGATCGCCTTGTTGTTTCCAGGGGCGCGTATAATCCACTGTGTCCGCGACCCGCTGGATACCTGTTTGTCCTGCTATTTTCAGCATTTTTCCGCCGGCCATGACTATACCTATGATCTTGGAAATCTCGGTAGCTATTACCGCCAATATCAACGTCTAATGGCGCATTGGCGGACGGTGTTGAGGTTGCCGATGCTCGAGGTGCGTTACGAAGATTTGGTGGGTGATCAGGAACGGGTGAGTCGCGACCTCATCGCCTTCTGCGATCTGCCGTGGGATGAGCGTTGCTTGCGCTTCTATGAAACCGGACGCACCGTGCAGACCCGCAGTTATGATCAAGTCCGCCAACCGTTATATCAACGCTCGGTTGGCCGTTGGCGGCATTATGACCGTTTCCTCGCGCCGCTCAAGCGACAACTTAACGGTGATGGGTAAAGGGCGTGGATGGGTGATAAGATGAGTCATAAGGGTGGGATAGACTATGCTTGTTAATCTTTGGGCGCGATGCGAAAACGAATGCTGGGATGCTATCCTTGCGTAACATAGTGAAGGTTATGATGATAATGAGAATGGATGGGGAAAGAATTTTATTTATCAATGTTGATCGCCGCTTGCAAAGCATGTCAGTGACCTAGTTCATGGCGCGATTGTTCAATCTACTTGCCAATCTGTTTCCGCTGTGGGTGTTGGCCTGCAGTGGATTGGCGCTCTTCCATCCCCAATGGTTCACCTGGTTCAGTGGCCGCATGATCGTATGGGGGTTGGCCGTGATCATGATCGGCATGGGTATTACCCTTGGCGTCGAGGATTTCAGCCGCGCGGCGCGGATGCCCAAGGCTGTATTGATCGGCGTCATAGCGCAATTCATCATTATGCCGTTTCTCGGCTGGGCCATCGCCCGGGGCCTCTCCTTGGAGCCGGCTCTGGCCGTGGGGCTTATCTTGGTGGCCTGTTGTCCCGGCGGCACGGCTTCCAATGTCGTGAGCTATGTCGCCCGCGCCGACGTGGCGTTGTCGGTGGTGATGACCATGTGTTCCACCTTTGCCGCCGTGGTATTGACGCCATTGCTCACCAAATGGCTCGCGGGGGCCTATGTGCCGGTGGATGCCTGGAGCCTGT
>CAYWIQ010000108.1:6672-7678 GCA_964458405.1 uncultured Chromatiaceae bacterium | reverse complement strand
CCTGTCAATCCGGTAAGGCATTCGCCGAGTGTTGCGGTCCGATCATCGACGGTAGCCGGCCCGCGCCCACCGCCGAAGCCCTGATGCGTTCCCGCTACAGCGCCTACGCCACCGGCGCAATCAATCACATCACCGACTCTCTGCACCCCGACCACCGTGACGATTACGATCCAGCCTCGGTCGAACAGTGGGCGAACAACTCGGATTGGCTCAAATTAGAGATCGTCAACACCAATGCCGGCGGCGAAAAAGACGACTATGGCACCGTGGAATTCATCGCCACTTACCGGGAAAAAAACGTCACCTATAACCACCACGAACTCGCCGAATTCTCCCGCCTCGACGGTAAATGGTATTTCACTGACGGCAAGCTGGTCAGCCCCGGCACCGTGCGCAACACCGGACCCAAGGTGGGGCGCAATGATCCTTGCCCCTGCGGCAGCGGCAAGAAATACAAAAAATGCTGCGGACAATAGCTGCGATGTCCGGTCGTTTCATTCATCCTTAAAAATATCGACCGGCACCCACCGCGGCTCTGCAACACCGGTCTAACCGGTCATCGACCGCTCGCCCTCGCTAGCCGTGGTTTTGGGGTCCTGTGACGCGATGTCGGTCTCGAACAGACCTTGCAAATCCTCGGCGGCCTCTTTGACGCTTTGAATCAATTGCGTCTCATCATGGTGAATCGCATGCTGACGGATCAGCGCGGTCTCGTCATAGCTTCTGAATTTCTCTATGGAGGCAGTGACGTCAACCCGATCCAGACCCAAACCGCACAATACCTCTTCAGCCAGGCGCAAACTGGAGAAATAAGTCTCGCGCACGAAAATCTTGACCTCCAGATCCATCAACATATATGCGTGATGGCGATTACGGGCACGCGCGTAGATTTCCAAGTTGGGAAAATTACGCTTTACCGTCTCAGCGATCTTCAGCGAGGATTCGATGTCGTCCACCGCCAGCACAAATATCCTGGCCTGTTCGATATGTGCAGCGCGCAACAAAT
>CAYWIQ010000108.1:4255-6662 GCA_964458405.1 uncultured Chromatiaceae bacterium | reverse complement strand
AATCAAGGCGAGAGGCATCGCCGTAATAGAGCTTGCCGCCGAATTTTCGCACGAAATCCACCTGGGTCTGGCTGATCTCGAGGGCGGTGAAGGGAATGTGCTTGATACGCAGCAAACGGCCGACGATCTGCCCGACCCGGCCGAAACCGGCGATGATCACCGGCGCACCGGGATCATCGATGCGATCGAATACCGGTTGCGCCCGGCTGTCCAGGCGAGGCTTAATAACCTTTTCGTTGAACATGAACAGCAACGGCGTGGCGGCCATGCTCAAGCCCACTACCAGCACCAGGGCATCCGTGAGCGATTGATCAAGGATGTGATAGCCGGCCGCCGCGGCGAACAAAACGAAGGCGAACTCGCCGCCCTGGGACATAACAAAGGCCAGGTTAGTCGTACAGCGCGCCGGCATGCGAAAGCCGATTCCCAGCCCGTAAAGCACTACGAACTTGATCAGCAGCAGCGCCGCGACCAAGGCGAGCACGGTCCCCGGCTGAGACACCAGTAGGCCCAGGTTCTCCGACATACCTACCGACATGAAGAACAGCCCCAGCAACAACCCTTTGAAGGGTTCAATGTTGGCCTCGATTTCATGACGGTATTCCGAGTCGGCGAGCAACACGCCGGCGACGAAGGCGCCTAGCCCCATGGACAGCCCGGCCATATCCATCAGTAGCGTGGAGACGATCACCAGCAGCAAGCTTGTTGCCGAAAAGATCTCCGGGCCACCGGAGGCGGCCACCCACCGAAACAACGGCCGCAACAGATAGTGCCCGCCCACCACCAATACCACGATGGCCACCACACCGGTAACCACCTTTTGCAAGATGTCGGCGTGGGAGTTTACCGTGTCACTTACCGCCAGCAATGGTAACAAGGCCAATACAGGGATGACCGCCAGATCCTGGAACAACAGGATTGCAAACGATGCGCGCCCATGGACGGTACTGAGTTGTTTCTTTTCGGCAAGGAGTTGCAACACGAATGCCGTCGACGACAGCGACAGACCAATACCGACGACTACGGCACTAGCGGGCTTCAAACCCAGGGCCATCCCGATCAAGGTAAGGATCACTGTGGTGACCAGCACTTGAACCAACCCCATCCCGAAAATGGAACGACGCAACACCCATAAGCGCGACGGTTGCAGTTCGAGACCGATGATAAACAACAGCAACACCACGCCAAGCTCGGCGAAATGTAATATATCCTCCACGCCCGTGATCAAACCCAGGCCCCACGGCCCGATCACCACCCCCGCGATCAAATAGCCTAGCACCGATCCGAAACCAAGCTTATTGAACAAGGTAACGGCGATGACCGCGGCGCAGAGAAAGATGGATGCTTCTTGCAGGAAACTCATGGCTGAAATACAGTCAAATGCATCTTGGACGGACTCCGAGATAACCCAGAATGCATTCTAGCGGCGAATCGTCAGAATAGGGAGTTTTCGGCTTAGCCAAATCTGTTCGCTCAGCGTGAGCGCCCACTTTTGCACCCCTGTAGTGCAAAGCACGACTATTTGAGGATAAGTTTTCGCACCACAACGGAACCGGCGGATTCTTCCAGTAATTCCAGGTAATCCGAGCGGACATTGGTCAACTTGAGGCTAGCAATTTCTCGGTCGCTGGGATCAGTTAATGCGCCTATCGGCTAGTGAGGTGCGGTAACTGACGATCCAACCCAAATAATATTAACCAAGAGGAAGACAAGGAGCGCCGGCGAGTCTACACGCGGCCGATGTCGAGCAGCAATGTCTCAAATGGGATCTGTGGTCGAACAATGTCGCTAATTGCATACCGCCCTTCCCGCCACCGGCATGCCTCAAATACACACGTAAAAAGCGGGTGGAGACACTCGGTCTCTCACCCGCAACGTGCTCTACCTGGCGTCAAACAGCGGGAGCCTTGCTCTTCCTTCTCATTGCCAACAGGCCGACTGCGGCCGGTGCCAACAAGAACATGGTCCCGGGCTCGGGGACCTGCGAGAAGCGCTGGGTAAACCCGGTAGGACTGACAGTTTCATTCGGGTCGGTCGCCCATGCATATATATTTTTCGTTACGAAGATCTGGTCCTGAGGTAAAAAGTTGGCCGCGTCTGATATGATGGACGTCTGCACGTAGTGCCTGGATTAACTACATTTTCGTCACCAGACAAATTACTGTTCTCCACATATGACGTAAAATCTATCGACTATGTAGAATTACTTATAGGGCTAAGTGAAACTACTTAGAGGCGTACGTTGAATCACGTAGAGGCATTGATGCGTGCTCCAAAAAATACATGGATCACCATCATGAGAAATCATCTGAAATTTAACTGGATAGCAGCAAACCCGTTAATCCACTTATCTCACAATTGCTGCAACAGTCAATTCTTCTGCGGGCAAGACAAGTTTAATAGTTGA
>CAYWIQ010000108.1:1305-4245 GCA_964458405.1 uncultured Chromatiaceae bacterium | reverse complement strand
TTGACCATTTCTATCGTCGATTCTTCTAACATCGCTAAAATAAGCCGCTCAACCCATCTTAGAACAACCCGCTAGTCTTTAATCTTGCGATGGCTTCGGCAAAAGGCGCCAGACTGCAAAGTCTATATATAGTCACGGGACCTTCGTTACGCAATTTCTGCTTCAATCGCCGCCTTCGGTTGTGATATGCAGAATGGAACCGCAGTGCTTGCAATGGACGGCATCGTTTTCATGACGATTGAGGCCGCAGGTTGGGCATTCATAACGCACCTTACCGGGACGAAAGATGGTTTGAATAAGACGCAGGAACAGCGATATGCCGAAGATCATAATCAACACCGCCAGGATGTGGCCGCTGGTGCCCACCAGGGTGATGTCGCCGAAACCGGTGGTGGTCAGGGCCGTAACGGTAAAATACAAGGCGTCCACGTAATCCTTGATCGCCGGATTGTGGGATTCCTGGGTGATATACACGATGGCGGTCACCACAAAGATGAACACCAGCAAATTTATCACGCTGAAAATGACGTCTTCATGGAGACGCACGTAACGGGAGCGACCGCGCAAGGTTTTCAACACATGATAGGAACGCAGCAGGCGTAATGCACGGATCACCCGCATGAAGATAAAGTTACCGACTACTGCCGGCGTCAGCAATGAGATGATGACGATGAGGTCCGCCAACCCCGCTACACTGAAGACATCCTTGAAGCGAGCTTTACTAACGAAAATCCGCGCAGCGAACTCCACGAGATAGATGACGCCGATCACGACCTCGATACCGTGAAATTCATCCTCATGGTGATAAAAAGAGGCCGCGATGAAATAGCATAAGGCGAGGAGGTCAAACGCCAGCAGACCCCAGCGGAAATAATCGGAGCCACGGTCTTTACCATAATAGAGGTTTTCGATGCCGGCATGGAGTCTGCGCTGCAATTTCATTTTTGCCATGGGTAGTAACTCATCAACATCCGCCATACTTGTGCGCGAAGGGTCTGATAGTCAGAGTTTAACACTCCAAATGCGGAACCGAAGCGATAGCAAGCGCTGCGCACATCGGAAAATAAACGTGCAAATGAGTTGTCATCCCACCAGTCGCACCCACGCACAGGATGGGGGACAGGCCAAACGACGAAGCCTCCTCAGACAAGCAGGGAGAAGAGACGATCATGTTGGGGTGGGGGAACAACGGCGAACCCGACCTGCACCCCACTACCATACGGATTATTACCGTGCATTCATTATCGATCCAGATGGCAATTCTAATAGAGGCGGTCTGCCATAGACCGCAGTAAGACCATCTCAACTACGAAGCGATATAAAAGAAGCAAACACCCATTAACTTAAACATGGCCTGCATGTTACCGATAGCAGATAGTGCCGCTCCGCTGCCGGGATGGTTCAAGAGCGGAAAGCTGTAGGCTGTCCGGGCCAGCTATCTTCACCCGGTGGCATTTAATGTTTAGGTAAGCCGTTTTTTCCATGTGAAATGGGACAAAATGGCCGTTTCGCTGTCGAACAGGAGATAATGCGAATCGGCGGACCATCCCCGCAAAGACAAATATTTATTTAACAAATACTTATGATAACTTAGGGTGTGTTGCCGAAGCCTACCGGCCACCCCAAACGCATGTTGCTTGCCTGAGAAGGGATTGTATTAATGAGCGTCAAACCGAGAATCACCACCACTAGCCATCATTTTCGCCTCATAACCATTAACCACTCCGTCAACCAGCCAGCCTTTTCGCGCCTCTGGCTGAAGCTGCTGGCGATCGTCCTGATTGGGGCCCTACCGGCATTAGGGTCGGCGAAAAGCACGCCAAAACAGGATCACGATACGAGCGTCACTCGGGTCACCCTGGACAACGGTATGCGCGTGGTCATTGTCCCCAATCCGTTGGCGCCGGTGGTGACCAGCACCGTAAACTACCTAGTCGGCTCCAATGAGGCCCCGCCGGGCTTTCCCGGCATGGCCCATGCTATGGAGCACATGATGTTTCGAGGTAGCCCTCATTTATCCGCAGATCAATTGGCGGCGATCGGCGCCGGGATCGGCGGCAAATTTAACGCCCGCACGCAGCAAACCCTGACTCAGTATTTCTACACCGTACCCGCCGATGACCTCGATATGGTGTTACATATCGAAGCATTGCGAATGCGTGACATCCTGAGCAGCGAACCTCTGTGGAAACAGGAGCGCGGCGCCATCGAGCAGGAAGTGGCGGCAGACCTCTCCAACCCACAATACGTTCTCTATACCAAGGTATTGAAACATGTCTATGATGGCACGCCCTACTCCCATGATGCCCTGGGTACGCGTGCATCATTCGACCGCACTACCGCCAAGATGCTGCACGACTTTCACAATACCTGGTACGCCCCCAACAACGCCATCCTGGTATTAGGCGGTGCGGTGGATGCTAAAAAAGTGCTACCGGTGATTGAATCGCTGTTCGGGACCATCCCCAGCAAGAAACTACCGCCCCGACCGGTGATCAAGTTAAAGCCCTTAAAACCGGCGACCTTCAAGCAAACCACCGACCGCCCCAACGGCATGGTCAACCTAACCGTAAGGATGCCCGGCTACGACGATCCGGATTACGCCGCAGCCCTGGTGCTGGGTGACGTTCTCAACAGTCAACGTGCCAATTTGTTTGATTTGGTCATTAAAGGTGATGCCTTGGATGCCGGATTCGAATACGACCCATTACCCGGGGCCGGCATGGGTTCGGCGGCAATAACCATCCCCTCGGGTCAAGACCCGCAGGTGGCGTTAAAGAAATTGAAGGCGGTTCTCACCCATTACGCCAAGAATGGCGTCCCCGCTGAGCTGGTGGAGGCGGCCAAGCGCCGCGAACGCACCGCCGTCGAATTCCGCAAGGACTCCGTATCCGGCTTGGCGAGCGTATGGTCGACCACATTGGCCCTGGAAGGCCGTAA
>CAYWIQ010000108.1:0-1295 GCA_964458405.1 uncultured Chromatiaceae bacterium | reverse complement strand
CTCTCCCCAGGATGACATCGACGCTATCCAGCGGGTAACGGTAGCCGACGTCAATCGCGCCGCCCGCACCTATCTGGATTTGAATCACTCAGTCACGGCGATCCTTACCCCCTCTCCGTCTGGCAAGCCGGTGTCGTCTCATGACTTCAGTGGTGATGAAAGCTTCTCTACCGGCCATCCCAAGGACGTGAAACTACCGAAGTGGGCCAAGGCGGGACTCGAGCGGTTACCCTCGCCGACATCGGCTCTCAAACCGGTTGTCTCCACCTTACCCAATGGCATCAAACTCATCGTCCAACAAACCGGCATCAGCGACACCGTCAGCCTCTATGGCAGCATTAAGAACAATCCCGACATGCAGATACCCAAAGGCAAGGAGGGCGTGGACGGCGTCTTGGCTCATTTGTTCAGATACGGCACCACCCACCTTGACCGCCTTGCCTATCAGAAGGCCTTGGACGACATCGGTGTGAATGTCGGGACGGGATATTCTTTTTACACCCAAGCCCTATCCGACCACTTCGAACGGGCCGTCGAATTGATGGCAGATGGCGAACTCAACCCGGCCCTGCCAAAAGACGCCTTTGAAATCGTCAAGACCAAGGCCGCCGCCGCGTTGAAAGGGTTACTGCAAAGCCCGGGCTATCTCACCCGGCGCACCCTGCATCAAGCCTTGTTCCCGGCCGATGATCCATCCTTGCGCGAGGCCACTCCTGAAACTGTGGGCGCCTTGACCTTGGACGATGTGCGCGCCTATTACAAGGCGGTGTTCCGTCCGGATATGACCACTATCGTCGTCATCGGCAATATCACACCCAAGAAGGCCAAGGCCATAGTGGAAAAGTATATGGGCGGCTGGAAGGCCGAAGGTCCTAAGCCCGATGTGATTTTGCCCACGGCACCACCCAACAAACCGTCTTCTAATTACGTACCCAACAAGAGCCAAGTTCAAGACCGGGTGACGTTGGCGCAAACGGTAGGAATGAATCGTTACAACCCCGATCATTACGCCTTGCAATTGGGTAACCAAGTCCTCAGCGGCGGCTTCTACGCCAGCAGATTATACCGTGACCTGCGTGAGGAGGCGGGACTGGTCTATTATGTTGGATCTTCCGTTAATATCGGCCAATCACGGGGCGTGTTTTCGGTCCATTACGGCAGCGACCCCCCCAACGCCAGCAAGGCGAAGGCCTTGGTCATGCGTGACCTGACCGCGATGCAAACCAAACCGGTGAGCAAGAAAGAGCTGCACCAAGCCAAATCCCTTATTCTGCATGATATAGCGATGGCGGACA
>CAYWIQ010000107.1:0-7700 GCA_964458405.1 uncultured Chromatiaceae bacterium | reverse complement strand
GCGAGGCGGGTGAAGCCGCCATCAACGACGCCTACCGCATCGCCGAGAAGCAGCAGCGTTCTCAGCGTCTCTCCGAGATCCGCCAGGACCTGGTCGCCAAGTTGGCGCCCGGCGAGGAAAGTGCCCAGGAATGGACGGGCGAGGAGCTGAAACAGGCCATAGACGCCTTGGAGAAAGGCGTGGTGCGCAGTCGCATCATTGGCGGCGAGAATCGTATCGACGGCCGCGACAATCGCTCCGTGCGACCCATTTCCGTGCGGGTTGGCGTGTTACCCCGTACCCATGGCTCCGCCTTGTTTACCCGCGGTGAAACCCAGGCCCTGGTAGTTGCTACTCTGGGGACGCAGCGCGATTCCCAGATCATCGATGCCCTCGACGGCGAGTACCGCGAACCGTTCATGTTCCATTACAACTTCCCACCGTCCTGTACCGGCGAAACCGGTATGGTGGGTAGTCCCAAGCGTCGCGAGATCGGGCATGGCCGGTTGGCTAAGCGCGGCGTGGCAGCGGTGATGCCTTCCATGGAGGACTATCCCTATTCCGTGCGGGTGGTGTCGGAGATCACCGAGTCCAACGGCTCCAGTTCTATGGCCAGCGTATGCGGCGCCAGCCTGGCGCTGATGGACGCTGCCGTGCCGGTAACGGCCCCAGTGGCGGGTATCGCCATGGGTCTGGTGAAGGAACAAGACAGCTTCGTGGTGTTGAGTGACATCTTGGGCGATGAGGATCACCTCGGCGACATGGACTTCAAGGTGGCCGGTACCGCCAACGGCGTTAGCGCCTTGCAGATGGACATCAAGATCACCGGCATCACCCGCGAGATCATGGCAGTGGCCCTGGATCAGGCCCGTGAGGGGCGGCTGCACATCCTGGGCGAGATGGCCAAGGCCATCACCGCACCCCGTGAAGAGTTGTCCGAGTATGCGCCGCGCTATATCACCATGAAGATCAACCCCGAGCGCATCCGCGATGTCATTGGTAAGGGCGGTGCCACCATCCGCTCCATCACCGAGGCCACCGGCGCCGAGATCGATATCACTGATGACGGCACGGTGAAGATCGCATCCGTGGACAAGGCGGCCGGCCTGGAAGCCCAACGTCGTATCGAGGATATCACCGCCGATGTGGAAGTGGGTAAGGTCTATGAGGGCAAGGTCGCCAAGATTATGGACTTCGGTGCCTTCGTGAGCATCCTCCCCGGCAAGGACGGCCTGGTGCATATCTCACAAATCTCCGAGGAGCGGGTGCAAAACGTCAGCGACAAGCTCTCTGAGGGGGATACGGTCAAGGTGAAGGTCCTGGAAGTGGACAAGCAAGGCCGTGTCCGCCTCAGCATCAAGGCGGTCGAGGAGGGCGAATAGCGAAAAGCCTCGCCGGGTATGTAAAAAAAGGGGCTAATTGCCCCTTTTTGTTTGTCAGTTTGTTGTGTAACCAAATCAGCGCCGTGATGGCGGAGGTGTCGTCGGGCGAGGTTTCGCCATGAGGCCTTTTTGTTACCGGGGGAACCAATGAAATCTTCTCACATGTTTATTCTCGTCGCCTTATTTCTCATTCTCGGCAATGTAGCCTTTGCCGCCGATGAAACCGTGGATAAGCTCTATAATGTGCCCGGCCACGGTCAATTGCACCTGAAGATGCCGCAGGGCTGGAATGCGGAATTACGTCATAACGCCGGCGCTGATCCGTTGAGTATATTCATCAGCGGATTCGATGGTTCGCCCTTCGCCGTATTCATCACCCCGCGCTTTCCTGATTCACGAACTGCACGGGATTTCGGTACTCCAAAGAATGTCCATGATATGGTCGCCAAGCGGGCCCATGCCATGGCAAAGCAAGCGGTGGAAGACAAGCTGAGCATCGTTACCATGGGCGGTGGCGGTGGACCCGGTTATTATTTCGATGCCACCGATCCGGCCCCTAAACCGGGCGAGTTTAAGTACATGACGGTGGGTGCGGTCGTCGTCGGTAGCGTGGTATGTACCTTTAGCGTTTTTACAAACCACAAAGAGTCGGTGATCAAGAACAAGGCGTTGAATATGGTGAGCCGGGCCGGTTGGCGTCCCGCCGGACATTGAGCGGGTCGTGCCCCAGACCGTTGTCTCTCTCGCGAAAGTTCTTAATGTTAAGGGGGTAGCGGTTGTCCTTGAGCCGGCAAGCCCAGCTGTCGTTATCTTGTAGTGGTCATTGAAAAGGGCTTGCCATGGACACCAGTACTGCGTCGTTGCTTTGGGGATTGATCTTTGGCTCGATCGGCATGGGCTATTTCATCTACGGTAAGAAGCAAAAGCGCGGTGTACCGTTTGCCTCGGGTATCGGACTGATGGTGTTTCCCTATTTCGTGTCCAATAGCTATCTCATGGTCATTGTCGGCATTGCGCTGTTGGCCATGCCCTATTTCCTCAGGTACTGAGCTAGACGGAATCGCGGGTTAGTCTGCCGGCTGCGAGCCGTCGTACATCATTTCGTCACCTCGCATCACTATGCTTGCCGATTGCCTTGGACAACAAGGATAATGGCGGGTCTTTGAGTCCGATACTAACAATCATTGAATGACGGTGGCGCTATGGATTTGTTGTTGCTGATTAAGGCCGTGGTGTTGGGCTTGGTAGAGGGCTTGACGGAATTTCTCCCGGTGTCCAGTACCGGTCATCTCATCATCGTCGGCGACGTCTTACATTTCAACGACGAGATCGGCAAGGCCTTCGAAATCGTGATTCAATTGGGGGCCATCCTGGCCATTTGTTGGGAATACCGTCAGCGTCTGGTCCAGGTTGTGGGGGGAATCAGCCGTGAAGCCGGCGCGCAGCGTTTCATCGTCAATCTGTTCATCGCCTTCCTGCCGGTGGCAGTATTCGGTTTGTTATTCAATAAGGCGATCAAGGCCCATTTGTTCCAACCCTTCACGGTGGCCATCGCCTTTATCGTCGGCGGTTTGATCATCGCCTGGGTAGAGAAGGGGCGCCGCTACGCGCCGCGTATCCATAGTGTCGACGACATGCGCTGGGGAGATGCCCTCAAGATCGGTTTGGCCCAGGTCTTGGCCTTGATCCCCGGTACATCACGGTCAGGGGCGACCATCATCGGCGGGATGATCTTTGGCCTGTCCCGCCAGGCCGCTACCGAGTTTTCCTTTTTCCTTGCGGTGCCGGTGATGTTTGCCGCTTCGTTCTATGATCTCTACAAGCACTGGGATTTGATGAACGGTCAGGAATTGGGTGTGTTCGCGGTGGGATTTGTCACCGCCTTCGCCAGTGCCTTTATCGCCACCAAGGCCTTGATCAAATTTGTCGCGCGGCACACCTTTATGGTGTTTGCCTGGTATCGCATCGTCTTTGGCGCCATCCTCCTCGGGTATTACCATGCCCAACTATTCCAGGCGCTTTAATACCTATTTTACTCGCCTAGGCAATGAGTTAAGCCGTAATACTTGAAATCGCTGTAACCGTCCATATTTATCAAGGTAGGTGAATTGTCTTAATAGTGATTGGAGGACCGCCATGGCTGTGGCCAGTTATGATCCCTTTAGCGTAATGAATCAGTTTCAGCGTGATGTTAACCGTCTATTCCGTGGACGGCCGTATAACCGCCGTGGTGGTGAAAACGCCACGGCCAGTAGTGATTGGGTACCGCTGGCCGACGTCCAAGAGGAGGACGGTCAATACGTAATTTTTATGGACGTACCCGGTGTCGATGCCAAGGATATCGAGGTGACCATGGAAAAGGGTGTTTTGAGCCTAAGCGGCACACGGTCTACCGGCGACACCGACAAAAACGCATTTAAGCGTCTTGAACGCCCCAGCGGCGGCTTCCAGCGCCGTTTCATCATGCCCGACGATAGCGATGCCGAAGGCATTACCGCCCAGGGTAAGAACGGCGTATTACAGGTCATCATTCCCAAGCGCCAAAAGTCTCAGCCCCGTCGCATCGAAGTGGCGGGTTGAAGGTATATAGGATGGGTGTTCGATAATGTTTTCGCCCCGCATAAGCGGGGCGGTTCTTGAAAAAATCACCGCCGGTTATATGCACCTGTGAGTGGTTACTGCTTGCCTTGCAGCTGTTGCAGGATCGCCTCATTCTCCAGGGTGGAGGTGTCTTGAGTAATCGCCTCACCGGCGGCGATGGCGCGCAGTAGGCGGCGCATGATCTTGCCCGAGCGGGTCTTGGGTAGGTTATCGGCGTAGCGGATGTTATCCGGTTTGGCGATGTGGCCGATTTGCTCACCGACCCAGTTGCGCAGCTCCTCGGTCAGCGTCTTGTCCTCGCCACCCGCCGGTCGCTCGCCCTTAAGCACCACATAGGCGAAGATCGCTTCCCCTTTGATATCGTCGGGTCGCCCTACCACCGCCGCTTCGGCGACGCGCGGGTGGGCCACCAGCGCCGATTCCACCTCCATGGTGCCGAGGCGATGGCCGGAGACGTTGAGCACGTCGTCTATGCGACCCATGATCCAGAAATAACCGTCCTTGTCGCGGCGGGCGCTGTCGCCGGCCAGGTAATACTTGCCGCCGAACTTGCCCCAATAGGTATTGACGTAGCGGTCGTGATCGCCCCAGATCGTGCGCAGCATGGACGGCCAGGGTTTCTTGATCACCAGGTAACCGCCTTTGTCGGGGACGGTGATGCTGTTGCCCTGTTCGTCCACCACGTCGGCGGCGATGCCCGGCAAAGGTTGGGTGCAGGAACCGGGTTTGGTGGCGGTGACGCCGGGGATGGGGGCGATCATGTGGGCACCGGTTTCGGTTTGCCACCAGGTGTCGACGATGGGACAACGTTCCTTGCCGATGACCCTGTGGTACCACATCCAGGCCTCGGGATTGATAGGTTCACCCACGGTGCCCAGCAGACGCAGCGTGGAAAGATCGTAGCGTTCCGGAATGGCATCGCCGCCCTTCATCAGGGCGCGGATGGCGGTGGGCGCGGTGTAGAAGATGGTGACCCCGTGATCCTGACAGATCTTCCAGAAACGCCCGGTATCGGGGACCGCAGGTGAGCCTTCATACATGAGCATGGTGGCGCCGCATGCCAGGGGGCCGTAGGCCACGTAGCTGTGGCCGGTGACCCAGCCGACGTCGGCGGTACACCAGAAGATGTCCTGGTCATGGATATCAAAGACCCATTGCATGGTAACGATGCTGCCCAGCAGATAGCCGCCGCTGGAATGCTGTATGCCTTTGGGTTTACCCGTGGAGCCGGAGGTGTAGAGCAAAAACAGGGGGTGCTCGCTATCTACCCATACCGGTTCGCACTGATCAGCCTGGCCGGAGACCGCATCGGACCACCATACATCGCGGCCGGCATGCATGGGGACGTCGTGGCCGGTGCGGCGATAGACAATGACGGTTTCGATGGAAGGGCAGCCGTGATCCAGGGCCTTGTCGGCGGCGCTCTTGAGTTCGATGATCTTGCCGCCGCGGTGACCCCCGTCGGCGGTGATGAGCATCTTGGCGCCGGCATCGTTGATGCGATCCTTGAGCGATTCCGCGGAAAAACCGCCGAACACCACCGAGTGGATGGCGCCGATGCGGGCGCAGGCCTGCATGGCGATCACCGCTTCGGGGATCATGGGCATATAGATGACCACCCGGTCACCGTGGGTGATGCCGTGGGCCTTGAGGGCGTTGGCGAAGCGGCACACCTCTTGATGCAGCTGGCTATAACTCAGGGTGCGGATATCGCCTTTCTCACCTTCGAAGATGATGGCGATTTTGTCGCCTTTGGCGGCCAGCTGGCGGTCAAGGCAATTGAATGACACATTGAGCTGTCCGTCCTGGAACCAGCGATACTGCGGTGCATCGCTGTCGTCGAGAATGCTTTCAAAGGGTTTGTGCCAGGTGAGTTCCCGGCGGGCGAGATCGCCCCAGAAGCCGGCGTGGTCCTCGGCGGCGCGACGCTGTAAGGCTTGGAGGTCGGCGGCCGATTTGACATGGGCCTTGGCGATGAAACCCGCTGGGGGCGGAAACAGCCGATCTTCCTGCAGAATGGAATCGATATTCTCGTTGCTCATTGCGCTTCCCCATGCAATTTAGGCGGGTGCCCGCGATCCGCCCATGTTACCAATTGCAAAAGCGAGATGCACCGCCCGAGTATCACGCGCAATACTGTAGGCGATGCCAGGAACTGTAGATAAGGCTGTAGTCTGCCTGGATAACGGCTGACTTCAATCCCCCATCTGTTTTTCGCGAATCTCGTCTAGGGTCTTGCAGTCTATGCATAAGGTCGCCGTGGGACGGGCTTCCAAGCGACGGATGCCGATCTCCACGCCGCAGCTCTCGCATTCTCCGTACTCGTGATTTTCCAGCCGCTGCAAGGCCTCATCGATCTTCTTGATCAATTTGCGTTCACGGTCACGAGCGCGCAGTTCCAGGGTGAAATCGGATTCCTGCGAGGCACGATCATTGGGATCGGGAAAGTTGGCCGCTTCGTCCTGCATGTAATGCATGGTACGGTCCACTTCTTCCATAAGCTCTTTTTTCCACAACTTGAGGATGTTGCGGAAGTGGGCCTCTTGGGCGTCATTCATGTACTCTTCGCCCTTGCGCAGTGGGTAGGGCTCGTAGTTCTTGAAATTCATCAAATCGCCGCTGGCTGCCGCTTTAGGCTTTGCCTTTACCTTTGGCTTGGACGCCGCTTTGGGGGCCGCCTTGGGGGCTGTTGCTACTTTCGCCTTAACCGCCTTGGGCTTGGCCGTGACTTTTTTGGCCGCGGCCTTTTTGGCGGTCTTGACGGCAGTCGGTTTGGCGCCGGACTTGGCTGGGGCCTTTTTGGCCGCCTTTGAAGGTGCGGGTTTGGCTTTTAACTTCTTCACTGCGGACATGCTTTTTGTCTCCGGCCGAAATAAAGCTGGTTTCTATACCAAAACACGCCGTGAGACGCAAGAAATCTTAATGGGCCATGCGCTATCCTGACCGGCCAGTGACCCACCGCCAAATGTGTAAGCGCTTGATTGTGATGTGTTAGCATAGTAAAGCGCTAAAGAAATAGACTTGGGATCTTGACATGAACAAATTAGAGGCCTTGATTTTTGACGTAGACGGTACCTTGGCGGATACCGAAGCCAACGGTCATCGCGTCGCCTTTAACAAGGCCTTCGACGAGGCGGGCTTGAATTGGCATTGGTCGGTGGAACTCTACGGCCGCTTGCTGGCGGTGACTGGGGGAAAGGAACGTATTCTTCACTATATTGAAGAGCGCCATCCAAACTTCACGGCGCCCGGCGACCTCAAGGAATTCATCGCCGGGTTGCATCGCAACAAGAACGGGTATTACGCGGAGATGGTGGCGGCGGGCGAGATCCCGCTGCGTCCGGGCGTCAAGCGGTTATTGCAGGAGGCGCTGGGCGCCGGCCTGCGGCTGGCGATTGCCACTACCACCTCGTTGGAGAATGTCGAGGCCTTGTTGGAACACTCGCTGGATCCTGACGCGGTGAGCTGGTTCGAGGTGATCGCGGCGGGCGACATGGTGGCGGCCAAGAAACCGGCCCCGGATATTTATTGCTATGCCTTGGAGGCCTTGCGGTTGCCGGCGGCGCAGTGTCTGGCGGTGGAGGATTCTCTCAACGGTCTGCGCTCGGCTCTGGCGGCCGATCTCAAAACATTGGTGACCATCAGTGATTACACCCGTGAGCAGTGTTTTGACGGCGCCGCTTTGGTTGTTGACCATTTGGGTGAACCCGATAAGGCCATGACGGTGCTGGCAGGCGA
>CAYWIQ010000106.1:0-7736 GCA_964458405.1 uncultured Chromatiaceae bacterium | reverse complement strand
ATCGCCACCGGGTAATGGTCCAAACCCCGTAGCAGGCGAACGGCACCGCTGCCGGCGATCACACCGAACACCACCCCGCCCACGGCCTCCTTGGCGAACAACGTTACCACCACACTCAACGAGGCATGCTCACCGCCGGTAGCCATGCCCAGCAGGATCAGAAACAACACCACCGCCACGCCGTCGTTGAACAGGGATTCGCCGGCGATCTGCATCTTCAGGCTCGTAGGGGCGTTGATGGCCTTGAGAATGGACAACACCGCGATGGGATCGGTAGGCGAAATCAACGCGCCGAACAAGAGGCAATAGAGGAACGGCAGGCGAATCCCCGCCAGACCCAACAACCACCACATCAAGACCCCGATCAACAGGGTGGACAGGATCACCCCCACCGTGGCGAGCAACAATACCGACCAGCGCTGCTGCGCCAGTTCGTTGAGATTGATGTGCAGCGCCCCGGCGAACAACAAAAAACCCAGCATGCCGTGCAACATCGTCTGATCGAAATTGATACTGGCCAACAGCCGTGCGGCATGTCCCTCCATGCGGAAACCCAGAGCGCCCATGGCCTCCAGAGAAAACGACAGCACCAACGCCATGACGATCAGGCCGACGCTGGACGGGAGGCGGATATAGCGGTAATTGACGTAACTGAACAGCGCCGCCAGGACCATCAATATCGCCATTGTGTGAATCAAACTGATCACATCGATCCTAGCGCTGGAAGCTCAGTATCGGGCCGGGTATAGGTATCGTTTGCTTAGCGGCGTAGCGACCGTAGCGAGAGGCGCGGCCGCCCGTTAGTTAGTTAGACTACAGCGCGGAAAATTGTTCGGCGGCTGTCCGGCGCGCCAGATCCGGCAGATCGCCGCTGCGACCCATGGCATGGGTCATCACCAACTGCTTCACCGGCGGCAGGTTATCGGTAAGGCGCAAGCCGGTGTTGCGCAACCACCGCAACGGTTCCCATTCAGTGCCGAACAGGCGTTTGAATCCATCCATGGCGTACATCATCAGCAGATTGTCGCCCTTGCGCCAGCGCTCGTAGCGACGTAACACCTTCAACGCGGCGATGTCCTTGTCCTGGGTCCGCGCCGCCAGCACCACCTCCGCCAAGCAGGCGGCGTCGAGGATGCCCAGATTGACCCCCTGTCCGGCCAAGGGATGCACGGTGTGGGCGGCATCCCCGATCAACGCCAGACCCGATTGCACGTAGCTGTCCACGTATTGCAACCGTAATGGAAAGCTCACCCGTTCGCTGCAGGCCTCGATGCGGCCTAACCGGGCGGCGAAGGCCGATTCCAGTTGCCGGCAAAACTCATCATCGTCCAACTGCAGCAGTTGCCGCGCCTGGGACGGGGTGGTGGACCACACGATGGAACTGCGGCCGTCATGCAAAGGCAGAAAAGCCAACGGGCCGGTGGGCAGGAAACGCTGCCAGGCGGTCTCGCGGTGACTGTGTTCGGTAACCACCGTGGTCACCACCGCCTGTTGGTCATAGGGCCAACCCCGCGCCTGGATACGCGCAAAGCGCCGCACCCGCGACTGGGCGCCGTCCGCACCCACCAGCAGCCGCGCACGCAGTTCGCGTCCGTCCTGTAAGCGGCACAGCGTGCCGCCCTCGATACGTTGCAACGTCGTCACCACGGCGGGACACAGCAGCTCGACACTGGCGCGCGCCGTCAATGTATCCCACAACGCCCGCTGCACCACCCCGTTCTCGATAATGTGTCCCAGGGCATCTTCACCCAACTCCGCGGCATCAAAATGTATCGCACCCTCACCGCCGGCATCCCACACCCGCATCTCGCGAAACGGGCTGACCCGCCGCGCCGCCATGCCCGGCCAGGCATTGAGCGCTGTGAAGATCTGTTGCGAGGCGCGGGTGATGGCGGAGACCCGTAATGTCACGGGATCGTTGTCGTGGATATCAGCGGGCGGCGAGGCTTCGATCAACCCGATCTTCATGCCGCTATCTTGCAGTGCGCAGGCCAAGGTGGCCCCCACCATGCCGCCGCCGATGATGAGCACATCGAATCTATCCACGCTTTACTTGCTCCCCCTCTCCCTTTGGGACCTTAGTGCCCCTTGAGGGTAGAGGGTTGGGGTGAGGGAACTGAGTGGCGGTGAAATCCTTGGATGGCTGCATCAAAGACAAACCGCGCGCCAGACGCGGCAGCTTGCCCGCCAGTCCCATAGTGTGGCGGGTCAAGGTATGTTTTACGAACGGCATCAGGTCCACCGCCAGCAGTCCGGCATTGCGCAGCGCACGCAACGGCGCCAGGGGATTGGCGAATACCCGCGCCAAGCCGTCGGTGAAGGCGATCATCTTGAAGTGATCACGGCGCCGCCACTGCGCGTAGGCTTGCAACACCTCGAGGTCGCCTATATCGCGACCCGCCGCGGCCGCGTCGCTCAGCACCTCAGCGAGTACCGCCACATCGCGCAAACCGAGATTAAAACCCTGGCCCGCCACCGGGTGCAGGGTATGAGCGGCATTGCCGATCAACGCCAAACGCGTGCGCACATGCTCCTTGGCGCGCACCATCATTAAGGGATAGGCACGGCGCACCCCCACCCGCAGGAAGTCTCCCAGTCGCCCGCCGAAGCGTGCTTGCAGTGCCGCCAAAAACGCAGCCTCATCCAACCCCAGGATGCCGTCGGCATCCTGGCTGCGCACCGTCCAGACCACCGAGCAACGATTTTCGCTCATGGGTAACAACGCCAGCGGACCGCTGGTGGTGAACCGTTCGTAGGCGCGATGGTTATGGGGACGTTGCGGCGTGATATTGGTGATCACCGCAGTTTGACCGTATTCCCAGCGCTGGGTAGCGATGCCCAGCCAATCCCTCACCTGGGAATTGGCGCCGTCCGCCGCCACCACCAGCTTGGCGGTCAGGCGACGCGATTGAGCGCCGTCGTCGATCACCACCTCGGCGTGATCACTGCCGATCACCACATTGGTCACCGGGGCGGGACACAACACCTGCACATTGGGCAACTGCTCCAGGCGATCGGCCAACACCGCCCCCATGGCACGGCTCACCGCCACGTAGCCGAGGGCCTCGACACCTTCGTCGCGACAATCCAGACGGGTGAAGCCGAAATGGCCGCGGTCGGAGATGTGAATGGAATGGATCGGGGTGGTCTCCGCGCCCAAGGCGTCCCACACACCCATACCGGCGAAGATACGGCGTGTACCGTAGGCCAAGGCGATGGCGCGATCGTCGTAGCTGGGTTGCGCGTCAGCGCGAAACGGCACCGCCTCCAGCAAGGCGATACGCAGCGGACCGCCGCCCAGGGCGATGGCCAGGCTGGCGCCTACCATGCCGCCACCGATGATGATCAGGTCATAGTGATTGCTGTCACCGTCAGTCATGCTTGCTCCGGCGCGAAGCGCGCACGCCGCGGTGCTGCGCCATCAAGGTTTCGATCTCGTCCACGCCCTTAGGCGCGTCGCGGCTCAACACCTCGTAACCGGTCTTGGTCACCAGCACGTCGTCTTCGATACGGATACCGATGTTCCACCACTTCTTGGCCACGCCCTTGGAATCGGCGGGGATGTACAGCCCGGGTTCCACGGTCAACACCATCCCCGGCTCCAACAACCGCCATTGACCGCCGATCTTGTAATCACCCACGTCATGCACATCCAATCCCAGCCAATGGCCGGTACGGTGCATATAAAAGCGTTTGTAGGCCTCCTTGCGGATCATCTCCTTGACCTTGCCCTTAAGGATGCCCAATTTGACCAGCCCTTCGGTCAACACCCGTACCGCGGCATCGTGGGGGGCGTTCCAGTGATTGCCGGGACGCACCTGCTCGATCGCCGCCTGTTGCGCCGCCAACACCACTTCGTACAGCGCGCGCTGCGCGGCCGTGAAGCGACCGCCGACGGGAAAGGTGCGGGTGATATCCGAAGCGTAGCCGTCCAGCTCCGCACCGGCATCGATCAACAACAGCTCGCCGTCGTTGAGCCGGGCGTTATTCTCGGTGTAATGGAGGATGCAACCGTTGGCGCCGCCGCCGACGATGGGATTGTAAGCCGTCCAGGCGTTGCCGCGCCGAAACTCATGCATCAGCTCCGCTTCCACTTCGTATTCGCCCATTCCCGGTCGGGTGCTGCTCATGGCGCGCCGGTGGGCGGCGGCGGCGATCTTTGCGGCGCGGCGCATGACCTTGACCTCGGCGGCGCTCTTGAACAACCGCATGTCGTGCAACACATGCTCCAGGGCCACGAACTCCATGGGTGCGCTGCTGCCGCCCCGCGCCCGGGCGCGAATGCGATTCACCCAGCCCATGACCCGCTGATCGAATTCAGGACTGTAACCCATGCTGTAATAGACACGTTCCTTGTTCTCGATCAAACCGGGAAGGATGTCGTCGATATCGGTGATGGGAAAGGCGTCGTCGGCGCCATAGTGTTCACGCGCGCCCTCGGGACCGGCGCGACGACCGTTCCAGGTCTCCATCAACGGGTCGCGTTCGCGGCAAAACAATATATATTCACCGAATTCCCGTCCCGGGATGATCGCCGCCACCGCCTCCGGTTCGCCGAAGCCGGTAAGATAATAGAAGTCGCTGTCCTGGCGATAGGGAAACTCCGAGTCGCGGTTGCGATAGCGTACCGGCGCCGCGGGCAGGATGGCGATAGCATTGTCCTCCATGGAGTGCATCAACTGGCGGCGACGTTTGGCGAATTCCTTTTTTTCCAACACGGGTTCACCTTTCTCTAATCAATGTACCTGCGCGCCGTCGGGTCGCGCCGCCCGCAGCGGCCGCAGTTCCTCGTACACCACCAGCGCGGCCATCCTGACATATTCTTCAATCTCGGCAAACGCGTTCTCGTCCTCGTTGTCGCCGCCGGCACTGCCATGACCTAAACGCGAGATCTCGACGAAATCCTGCATCACCTCGTGGCTTTCCCCCGGGAGCTTGGCTTGATCTTGTACCCCTCCCAACCCCAATCCCAACAAAAACCCTTGGCACCAATGGGATAATGCCTCCACCCGTTTGGGCAGCGGGGCGTCATCATCCGGCAGCAACAGCGAAAAACCGAATTCCGGATCCTCCAGTTGGCCGACGGTATTCTTATATAGGATAAGCAGCGCGGCATGGTCCTCTCCGCCGCTGCCGCCCGGCAGCGGGGCGGTGTCGGCCGCAGGCAGACCCAGGTGACCGGCAAGTATTTGATTCACCCAGGCCGATCCCGTAATCGCGTCCGTTGCACATAACATGCCGCATAGACTACCGTGACATTCGGCGGGATCCAGCATCAACCCGAGGCGCGCGAAAACGCTGTCGATACTTTCAAAATCAATCAGATGTTCAGTGCCGGGCATCAACGTTCACCACTTAAGCTTGATAGGGGAATTTATGGCTATGGGATACCATGGTCCGTCCTATTGAAATCACCGGTCTATGCTATCATGAGCGACAGTTCACACCTATCATGACGAACGCGACACGGCGGAATGAGCGGTGCGGAACGGATAACGACAACAACACGGCACGCCGGATCATTCCTGGAAATAGATCTTGTCGACGTTGCTCCGGATACACGGGAGGCCGTATAACAATTGACCCGTTAACGTGGTCCCTCTATATTGGTGAGCTATGAATATCGAGAAGACAACCCGCATCACAGACCCCGAGCTCAAAGGCCTCGAACACCGTATCGACGAGCTCATTCGCACCTGCCAACGCCTTAAACAGGAGAACAGTCTGCTGCGTCAGCAGCAATCGACGTTGATGGCGGAACGGGCCAAACTCAAACAGAAAAACGATATGGCGCGCACCCAGACGGAGAACATGCTGATCCGCCTCAAGGCGCTGGAATTCGAAGCATGAGCGACTCCGGCGCCGTTTCCATTAACATCCTGGACAAAGAATACCGGGTATCCTGCCCGCCCGATGAACAGGAAGCCCTCATGGTCTCGGCCAGTTACCTGGGCAAAAAGATGAAGGAAATTCGCGATAGCGGCAAGGTCATCGGCACCGATCGCATTGCGGTAATGGCCGCCCTCAATCTCACCCACGAATTGCTCAAGACCCGCTCTGAAAACGTCACGCAAAGCGATTCCCTGGGCACCCGTATCCGCGCACTGCAAAATAAAATCGACGCCGCCCTGCACGACTCCAAACAAATGGATCTCTAGTCCATCCATCCCCCCGGTTTTTTCCCATTTGAATTAGCGTTAGAATTAAAGAGCATCCTCTGCGGTTCTCGTCAGCGGGCCATGTTGCTCCTTGACCCTAATTGAAACCCTTCGGGGAGGCTTCGACAGTGCTTGTGTGCATGTCCGCCTGATGCGGAAAGCCTAATAACACTGCTTGCCTCCCCACTTGAACCTTCCGGTTCAAGGGCGTTGGCCAGCGACGGTCCTTGCGGAGGATGCCTCGTTTCCCGGGGACTGCCTAAAATGAAAACCCGATCATCCCAATATCACAACGCAGCCACCCATTAACGTGACACGGCCATCTACAACAGGAGCCACTTCCACCTCAGCCTTGCGCAGTCGCATACGCAAACAGCGTCGCGCACTCTCGCCTGCGCAACAACGGGAAGCGGCGGAACACCTGGATCGCATCGTCGCCCGCAGCGCACTGTTCCGGCGCAGCCGCCATATCGGTTTTTTTCTCGCCAATGATGGCGAGCTGGACCCACACTGGTTGTTGCAGCGGGCTTGGCACATGGGCAAAACCTGTTACCTGCCCGTCATCACCCCGCGCTGCACTCTGTGGTTTGCACGCTATTCACCCGGCGATCCCCTGATAGCAAACCGTTTCGGCATCCCCGAACCGGCGCGCAGCGACGTCGCCCTGGTATCCGCACGCCTGCTTGACCTGATCTTCACACCCTTAGTCGCCTTCGACGATCAAGGCCATCGCCTGGGAATGGGTAGCGGTTTCTATGACCGCAGCCTCGCCTTTCTGCGCCATCGCCACACCTGGCATAAACCGCGGCTGTTGGGCATCGCCCACGAGCTGCAACACCTCGCCGCGTTGCAACCCGCAACCTGGGATGTACCTCTCGACGGCGTCGCCACCGACAGGAATTTGTATCTTTTTCGCAACATTTAATCCACGTAACCCCAAAGAGGCATGTGATGAATTACTGGTTAATGAAATCAGAGCCGGACGTGTTCAGTATCGACGACCTGCGCGCACGACCGCGCCGCACGGAACACTGGGACGGCGTGCGCAATTATCAAGTACGCAACATGCTTCGCGACCAAATGAAAAAGGGCGATAAGGCCTTTTTTTACCATTCCAGCTGCAAGGTACCGGGCATCGTCGGCATCATCGAAATCGTACGGGAAGGCTATCCCGATGACAGCGCCTGTAATCCAAACAGCCCATATTTCGATACTAAGAGCACGCCGGAACAACCCCGCTGGTACATGGTGGACGTTCGCTTCCAATGCAAACTGCGCCGCTGCATCACTCTGCAGGAACTGAAACAGCACGCCGAATTGGCCGCGATGACACTGCTCAGACCAGGCAATCGCCTGTCGATTACCACCGTCACACCCGACGAATGGCATTTTATTCTCGGCCTCGAATAATTCTTTTCTGGACCCGAAATGCCGCCCCCATGCACCGTTTTCGCGGCAGACACCTAATACAGCACCTTTAAGTGGAATGCGAAAAAACGCATACGTCATGATAAAAATGCATACTCGCCGTCACGCACACCTTCTTGAAACCATCCTTGCACACACGCATCGCACCTA
>CAYWIQ010000105.1:0-7755 GCA_964458405.1 uncultured Chromatiaceae bacterium | reverse complement strand
AAAGAAGAAGAGGTCAGCAACGAATCCTCCTTCGTGGACGATCTTGGCGCCGACTCGCTTGATACGGTGGAGCTGGTTATGGCACTCGAGGAAGAGTTTGAGTGTGAGATCCCCGATGAGGAGGCGGAAAAGATCACTACTGTTCAGCAGGCAATTGACTACATCAATTCCCGTTTGGCTTAAGCATATCCTACTGAAGAGGGCCGCGACCCGCCGTTCTAAGGCGTTGTTGCGGCCTTCTTTATTGGTATATACCTCGGAGCCGCGGAATAACGAGTGGAGCAATAAGGGACGTGGGTGATAAGAGACGCGTTGTCATAACGGGCCTGGGGACGGTGAGCTCCATGGGTCTCGCCGTTAAGGAATCCTGGGAGAAAATTCTTGCCGGTCAAAGCGGCATCGGCCACATCGAACATTTTGATGTGAGCGATTATGCCTGCCGCATCGGCGGCTCGGTGTGGGGGTTCGAGATCACCAATTATCTGCCGGCCAAGGAAGCGCGGCGCATGGATATCTTTATCCATTACGGCATGGCCGCGGCCATCGAAGCGATCAAGGATTCCGGTCTTGACGTGACCGAAGACAACGCCGAGCGTATCGGTGTCGCCATCGGCGCCGGTATCGGCGGGTTGCACGGGATCGAAAAGGGTTACAAGAGTATCCTGGACGGTGGTCCGCGCAAGATCTCACCCTTTTTCATACCCAGCAATATTATCAACATGATCTCGGGGAACCTGTCCATCCTGTACGGTATGAAAGGTCCCAATATCTCCTTCGTCACCGCCTGCACCACCGGTACCCATAGCATCGGCGAGGCGGGACGCATTATCGAATACGGTGATGCCGACGTCATGATCGCAGGGGGCGCAGAGATGGCCACGACGCCCAGCGGGTTGGGTGGTTTCTGTTCGGCGCGGGCCTTGTCGACGCGCAATGACGATCCGCAGACCGCCAGCCGTCCCTTCGATCTCGATCGCGACGGTTTCGTCATGAGCGACGGCGCCGGCGTGGTGGTCTTGGAAGAGTACGAACATGCCAAGCGCCGCGGCGCCACCATCTATGCCGAACTGGTGGGTTACGGTATGAGCGGCGACGCCTATCATATGACCCAACCCGCCGAGGGCGGCGACGGTGCACGGCGCTGCATGCTGAACGCGTTGCGCAACGGCGGGATCAATCCCGACGAGGTGGACTATATCAATGCCCACGGTACCTCCACTCAGGCCGGCGATAAGGCCGAAACGGCCGCACTCAAGGCGGCGTTCGGCGCTCACGCCAAAAAGCTCGCCATGAGTTCCACCAAGTCCATGACGGGGCACATGCTCGGCGCGGCGGGCGGTGTCGAGGCGATCTTCAGCGTTCTGGCGATTCGCGATCAGGTGGCACCGCCCACCATCAATCAATTCACGCCGGATCCGGAATGCGATTTGGACTGCGTACCCAATGAGGCGCGCCCCATGAAGATCGATGTGGTGTTGTCCAACTCCTTCGGGTTCGGTGGCACCAATGGCACCTTGGTGTTCCGCAAGAGCAGCTGACGGCCTACTGTGGGCGCCATGTCGCCTGACGTGTTAGCCGCGCCATCTACTCCTTCCGTAGGGTCGCGAAACAGCGGCGTCCCGATTGTGCGGCGCGTGGACGGTTGCCGTGACCTGCTGGCGCTGCATCATCTCAACCCGCAACGTTATCCCTTTTTACTGGAGAGCGTCACCCATGGCGCCTCTCAGGGTCGTTTCGATATCCTGTTTGCCTTCCCTGGCGAGTCTCTGGCGTGTTCGCTTGGAGACGGGACGGACTTCCTCCGTGAATTGGACGCGCGTTGGCTTGATGAACGCATTGCCGTCGTGGAAAGCGATGACTTGCTCCCTTTCCGTGGCGGATGGTTTCTGTATTTAGGTTACGAATTGGCGGCGCAGATCGAACCCCGTCTGGGTTTCGGGCATCCGGCAGGGTCGCTGCCTACCGCATTCGCTACCCGAATCCCCGCCGCGGTCATTTGCGATCATCACAACGGGCATACCTGGTTGCTGGCCGAGACCGGTACAGAAGGGATGTTGGATCTTATGATGCAGGATCTACATGCCGCGCGGTCGCCGTCACGGCAAATTTCGGCAGCGGTGGTAAGCCGGCTCGAAGAGGAGCCCGCGGAACGCTATCTTCAGGCCGTGGAGCGAATCAAGCGCTACATCTTGGACGGCGATGTCTTTCAGGTGAATCTCTCCCGGCTGTGGCAGGGTGAATTGCAGGGTGACCGCGGCTACACGGCGTTATATCAGGCCTTGCGGCGGCGTAATCCGGCACCGTTCGCCGGTCTCGCTACATGGCGTGATACGACGATCCTCAGTTCGTCGCCGGAGCGCTTGCTACGCGTGCGTGGCGACTGGTTGAGTACCCGCCCCATTGCCGGTACCCGGCCGCGGAGCCGCGAGCGGCGACGGGACACGGATTTTTCCCGCGAACTGCTGGCCCATCCCAAGGAGCGGGCCGAGCACATCATGCTCATCGATCTGGAACGCAACGATCTGGGACGTGTGTGCGTTCCCGGCAGCGTGCGGGTGGATGAGTTGATGACACTGGAATCCTACGCCCATGTGCATCACATCGTTTCCAACGTCAAGGGACGCAAGCGTCAGGATGCTACCCCGGGTCAGATCATCGCCGCGGTGTTTCCCGGCGGCACCATTACCGGTTGTCCCAAGGTGCGCTGCATGGAGATCATCGCTGAATTGGAAGAGTCGGCGCGGGGTCCCTACACCGGTTCTTTCGGTTATCTCAATCGAGACGGCGACATGGACTTGAATATCCTGATACGAACGATGGTAACGCAGGGCTCACGCTTTTCGTTACGGGCCGGCGCCGGTATCGTGGCGGATTCTGAACCTGCAGCGGAGTTGGCGGAAACCCGCGCCAAGGCCCGCGGCATGCTGTTGGCTTTGGGTATCGAGGAAGAGGTCGCGTTGCGGTGATATTGGTCAACGGCCGAGAGCAAACGCATATTGCCGTTGGTGACCGCGGGTTACAATATGGCGACGGACTGTTCGAGACCATCGCCGTTGTCGCCGGACGTCCACGCTGGTGGCAACGCCATTGGCAGCGGCTGGCGGCGGGCTGCGAGCGCCTCGCTATCGACTGCGTTGATCATACGCGGGTGTGGGATGAAGTCTGCAAGGTGTGTGACGGCATCGAGCAGGGCGTATTGAAGGTGATTGTCACCCGCGGCGAAGGCGGACGGGGTTACCGACCGGCGGTCGGGGGAGAGGCTACACGCATCCTGGCGATCTATCCCTGGCCCAACTATCCCGACGCCTATCGCCGTCAAGGCGTGGCCATGAGGTTCTGCACTACCCGCTTGGGACACAATACGGCCTTGGCGGGACTGAAGCATCTCAATCGGCTCGAACAGGTGCTGGCACGCCGTGAATGGGACGACCCGGAGATCGTCGAGGGCGTGATGCTGGATGGCGACGAACATGTGATAGCAGGCACCATGTCCAATCTTTTCATGGTCAATAACGGACAGCTGAGGACCCCCGCGCTTAGCCACTGCGGCGTGGCGGGTGTAATGCGCGGCATTATCCTGGATCTCGCCGCGGAGGCGGGGATTCCTCGGGAGCAAATCACACTAAACCGGCGCGACCTGCTGCAAGCGGACGAGGTATTCATGACCAATGCCTTGATTGGGATATGGCCGGTCCGCCGCATCGAACAACAGGAATATGAAATAGGGCCGTTAACGGCGTCGTTGCACAAACGCCTGGAGAGTATGACGGCATCTTTGCCGTAGATATATCGTAGTCGAGCGCGGGACATGGCATCAGGGAAATTGATCAGTTTCATCTATAAGCTCAGCGGTATCGCCGTGTTAGTGCTCAGCTTCATAGGCGGGTGGTTGGTGATGGAATACAGGAGCTACACCTCCAATCCCTTGCCTATACCCGCGCCGGGATATCACCATATCATTACCCCGGGCACCAGTCTGAAACGCTTTACCGAAGATCTACATCATGACGGTATTCTGCCCAAACCGTTTTATTTTCTGTGGATGGCGCGCTTCGCCGGCGATTCACAAGCAATCCAGGCCGGTGAATATCTATTTGCCCCCGCTATCACGCCGCCGCAGTTGTTGCACCAGGTTGTGTCCGGCGCCGTGGTGCAACATACCTTTACCGTGGTCGAAGGCTGGACCTTCGCCCAGATGCTTGATGCCTTGCATCATGACGATGAGATAGACCATACCCTGGATGGATTGACGGCGGACCAGATCATGGTGCGCCTGGGCCATGGTGGTCAACACGCCGAAGGTCGCTTCATGCCCGACACCTACCATTTTCCGCGCGGGACTACCGATGTCGAATTTCTGCAGCGTGCCTATCGAACCATGGCGGATTATCTCGATACGGAATGGCGGCAACGGGATACCGGATTGCCCTATCAAACGCCTTATCAGGCCTTGATCATGGCGTCGATCATCGAAAAGGAAACCGCCTTGCCGGAAGAACGCAGTGAGATCGCGGGTGTATTCGTGCGGCGCCTGGAGCGGAGGATGCGACTCCAGACCGACCCTACGGTCATCTATGGTCTCGGCGATCGTTTCGACGGCAATTTGCGCCGTCACGACTTGGCCTCCGATACGCCGTACAACACCTATATGCATGCGGGGCTGCCCCCCACACCCATCGCCTTACCCGGTCGCGCCTCGCTTTATGCCGCGCTGCATCCGGAATCCGGCAAGGCGCTGTACTTTGTATCCCGGGGTGACGGCAGCCACGCATTCTCCACGACTTTGGAGGCGCACAATCGCGCGGTACGGCGCTACCAGCTCAACGGGCGGCATGGCACAAGCAAGCGGGATGAAAAGTAGGTAAGCTAGGCCATATGTCGGGGCGCTTTATAACACTGGAAGGCGGGGAAGGGGTTGGCAAGTCCTCTAATTTAGCCTTTGCCCGTCAATATCTGGAAGCGGCCGGCAAGACGGTGGTCGTCACCCGCGAACCGGGCGGCACGCCCTTGGGCGAGCAGGTGCGTGGTTTGCTGTTGGACCCTCGCTTCGACGGCATGAGTGCCGACGCCGAATTATTGCTGATGTTCGCGGCGCGCGCCGAGCACCTGGCTCAGGTCATTCGTCCGGCGCTGGCGGAAGGTAAATGGGTATTGTGTGATCGTTTCACCGATGCCACCTATGCCTATCAAGGCGGCGGACGCGGACTCTCCGTGGAGCGCATCGCCGTTTTGGAGGATT
Source organism: uncultured Chromatiaceae bacterium (assembly GCA_964458405.1). Classification (GTDB taxonomy): domain Bacteria; phylum Pseudomonadota; class Gammaproteobacteria; order DRLM01; family DRLM01; genus JARRQJ01. The sequence continues at coordinate 2,516 of CAYWIQ010000105.1, read as the reverse complement.
GGGCGCAAGGGAGCTTACGGCCGGATATGACCTTATTATTAGACGCCCCGGTGGAAGTGGGGATGGCGCGAGCCGGACGCCGAGGAGGAGGGGCGGACCGTTTTGAGCAAGAACATGCGGCGTTTTTCGACCGGGTACGTCGGACCTATCTGAATATGGCCGAGCGTTTTCCCGAGCGTTACCGGATCATAGATGCCGCCCAGGACCTGCCCGCGGTACAGGCGCAGCTTGGTCGTCAACTGGACACACTGCTTCAATCACGATGAACACGCTATTACCCTGGCAACAGCAACAGTGGCAAAACCTGATGGCGAGACTGCGCGGCGCCAGTTTTCCCCACGCCTTGTTGATTACCGGCCCTGCGGGGCTGGGCAAGGACCGCTTCGCGGCCTTGTTGGTGCAGACCTTGTTGTGTGAGCGGGGAATCGATGCGGGGCAGCCCTGCGGACAGTGCCGTTCCTGCCTGCTGTACGCGGCGGACAGTCATCCCGATCAAAGGCGCGTCGCCCCCCCTGAGCCGGGAAAGGTCATCGGCGTCGATCAGATCAGGGAAGCCAATCGGTACCTCACCCAGACATCGCAGTATGGTGGCTACAAGGCGGTAATCATCACGCCCGCCGATCAGCTAAACGCCAATGCCGCAAATAGTCTATTGAAAAGCTTGGAGGAACCCAGTCCTTATTCGGTAATACTGCTCATCTCCGCCCGTCCAGGGCGCTTGCCGGCCACCATTCTCAGCCGCTGCCAACGGTTGATGTTCGCTCCACCGCCGCCGCAGGTGGCGCGCCAATGGTTGGTGGAGCAGATCGATTCCCAACTCGATCCCGGGTTGTTGTTGGATCTGGCGGAAGGTGCGCCGCTGCGTGCCGTACAATTGGCCAATGAAGATATCTTCACGGTCCGGCGGGAGATGCTGACGGCGCTGCAAGCTTTCGGCCGGGGGAAGGGAAACCTGTCCGCGTTGGCCGAACGGTTCCTCAAGATCGGCGTCCCGCAAACGCTATATTGGATGTACACTTGGACGGCCGACATGATCCGGCTGCTGTCCAGCGGTAACCAGCGCAGTATGGTGAATTACGATCTCAGGGAATACCTGGTGGATATCGCAAACAACGCCGGATTGCAGGCGGCCCATGGATATTTGCACTACCTCAATGAGACGCTTAGGGTGGCGGAAAGACAGCTGAATCCACAATTGCTGATGGAGAACGTCCTGATGGCCTGGCAGGACATGCTTATGCCACAGGGCAATTCGCTGTCAAAGCGGGCTTAAAGGAGCAAGGAAGAATGAGTAACAGTAATGATTCCAAGCCGGCTGCAGGTCCTCGGCAAAGTATCTTATCCATCACTATTAACGATAAGGCGGCGCTACATCAGTCGTATATGCCTTTCGTTAAAAATGGCGGACTTTTCATTCCTACCAAGAAGACCTATTCCCTGGGTAATGAAGTATTCGTATTGCTCACATTAATGGACGAGCGCGAGAAGATTCCCTTCGCCGGGCGGGTGGTGTGGATTACGCCCAAGGGTGCGCAAGGGAATCGCCCTTCCGGGATCGGTGTACAGTTTCAAAATGATCAGAGTGGCAACGCCGTTCGCAACAAGATCGAGACCTATCTGGCGGGTGCCTTGAAATCCGACCGCTCAACATACACCATGTAGTGCTTTGCTCTTTGGTTATCCTGCCGTGACTGTATCTTTAGTCGATTCACATTGCCATTTGGACCGCCTCGATTTGGAAAAATTGGGCGGCGACATGGATGCCGTGCTTGATGCGGCACGCCAGCACGGCGTGACCCACATGTTATGTGTATGCATCGATATGGATAATCTTGATGCGGTCACAGGATTGGCCGAGCGTTATCCCCAGGTATTCGCCTCTGTGGGCGTCCATCCCAATGAACAGGAGACCCGCGACCCGGACGTGACTGAACTGGTGCGCCTGGCGCAACCGAGCAAGATAGTTGCGATCGGCGAGACCGGTTTGGATTATTTTCACGGCAAGGGCGATCTGGAATGGCAGAGGGAGCGTTTTCGCCGCCATATTCGCGCTGCGCGCGAGACTAACAAACCGCTTATCATCCACAGCCGCGACGCCAAGGAAGATACCATCCGCATCATGCGCGAGGAAGGGGCGGAGCACATAGGCGGCGTGATGCATTGTTTCACCGAAGATTGGGCCATGGCGGAGCAGGCCCTGGACCTTAATTTTTACATCTCCTTTTCCGGGATCATTACCTTCCGCAACGCCGATCAGGTTCGAGACGTGGCGCGGCGCGTGCCTTTAGAGCGTATGTTGGTCGAGACCGATTCGCCTTATCTCACGCCGGTACCTTATCGCGGCAAGAGCAATCAACCCGCATATGTGCGCTATGTGGCGGAACACATCGCCGAAGTTCGTGACGAGCCCCTGGATATGATTGCACAAGCTACCACGAGCAATTTTTTTAGATTGTTCGCTTAAGCGACGACAGAGGTCATCCCGGTAAGGCGGTATGCGTGGTAAGCGGGTGCAC
>CAYWIQ010000104.1:0-7809 GCA_964458405.1 uncultured Chromatiaceae bacterium | reverse complement strand
GAACTCGTCGGCATCGGCGCCCTTTTGACTGGCGATAACGGTACCGATAGGGGAAAGCGCTTGCCCGGTCGACTTATAACCGCTGCCGCCGATAGTCGTGTCGAGATTGGTATAGGCCTGCCCAACCTTGGCCTCTTTGCCGTTGATCCCCAGGCGCATCCCTTTAAGCGTGAAGCCGGTGGGCTTTGCATTGGGATCGAGATTGATAAAGGTGGGTCGATTGAATAAATAACTGTAATTATCGAATTCGCTGACCTCGAACATAATATAGCTCTGAGGCACATTGATCAGGTCGCCGATACCGAACAGCATGTAGAATTTCTGACCCACGCCCGCCTCAAAATTGCGGGTGATCTGTGCCTGCGTCAGCGCCCGGTTGTGAATGGCTACCAGCCGCAATTTGCCTTGCCACAACTGCCCACCTGATACCTCGTTACCGAGGACAAAGGCAAAGGTATCGTCCCAATCCTGCAGGCCCCCACCCCCAGCGGAATCCAGGTCGCCGGTAAATTTCCCATTGATGTAGATACGCCTGCCGTTGACGGGATCGTAGGTGAGCACTACGTGCTGTTGCGTCGCCTGCAGGAGTTTGTCGTCATTGACAGTCGACAGCAGCGGTTCACCATTGGCGTCCGTGGTGTCGCTGCGGTTCATGAAGACGTAGCTGGCCATGTCTTGCCCCAGGGTAAAGTTGCGGGCCTTGTCGCCCCCGGAATAACTCACAATCCGTGCCGGCCCGTCTTGGGTAGTATTGCCGGGCACCACCCATGCCTCGATCGAATATTCCCCCGTCGCCTCTATCAGGTCGTGAATCTTTTTACTGGCGGTGGTCGAGCCCTGGGCCTTACCGTCGTGGATCTCGATACCCCAGCCGTTGACCCAACTGACGTCACCGCTCAGGGAAAGGTTAAGCGCGGGTTCGACGCCGCTGGTGTCGTAGGCGATATTGCCCTGCCCCGTTTTGAATTCCCATAAGGCAATGACATTGGCCTCATAGCGGCTGCCGCCGCTGGCGGTGATACCGTCTCCCAACTTCAAGGCGTTGCTCATTACCAGATTGGGATCGACCTCGGTGGCGGGCACGGCATTGGCCATGGCGGTTATGGCGGCCTCCATCTCGTCCGCATTGCTGGCGCAATCGCTCCAGCAGTTATGGAATTCATCGCGCAAGCGCACCACCAGGCGCGAATTCGCCGGCGTATCCAGATCCAGCTTGGGTTTGACCGCATCGTAGGCGAAGCTGATATCGCTGCTGGCGAAATAGGGTGATTGCGAGGTCGCCGCAGTCTCCGAATGACAGCGCGAACAATAGGTGGTCAACAAAGGATAGATCGTATTCTGGAACAGGCTGGGATCCGGCGGCAGATTTTTGCTGGCGCCGGCGATCTTCACCGGCGGCGCGGTCAACTGAACCGGCCGGCTGCCGTCACCTTGGGCCCCACCCGCCCAAGCGCTGATGTAGGCGGTGAGGATGTCCGCGCACGCGGCGTTACTGTCCAACCAACAATTGTGCCCGCCGCCGACCTTGGTCACCATGCGCGACTCCGACGGCGACTTCAAATTCACCACCTTGGCAGCCTCGGCATAAGCGATATTCACATCACCCTGATGGGCGAAGGTAGGCGACTGGCCGCCGGTGCCGTGACATCCGCCGCAACGATTGACCGGGATCAGCTTCTCCCACAGATTGAGCTTGAACGCCTGCACGTCACTGGTGGCCGGGGCCGGCCCCAGATAACTGGCAACCACCGGGGCATGGGTATCGGGCAATACCTCGGTCTTGGCGCCGCCGCCGCAACCGCCCAGACCCAACGTCATGGCGGCCACCATGAACAGCAGCGCAATTCGCCACGATTTGAAATCAGAGTTCGCCGCGATACACAGCGCTGTCAATGCCTTTGTCATTCGCTTCACCGCAGCTCTCCGGAAATGGTTTTATGTCTCAGGCTCAACATCGGCGCCCAACACCAGACTCAGTCACCCATGCAGTAGGCGCCGGCCTCGGCGAATACCTGCTTGAGTTTGTAATTGCTGTTCTTAAAAGACGTCACCATTTCATCCACCTTGGTGAAATCATTGCTGTCGGTGGGATTGCGCAGGCAGATCGCCTTGAATACCTTCTTAACCTGGCAACGAGCGAAGGCCTCGCTGTAGGCCAATTCCTTGCCCATCGACTTGGCACCCGAACCGCTGCCGGTCAGCATCGCGCTCCAACCAAGCAAGGCATTGGGACCGCTGCGCCAATAATTGTCCCAGTGATCATCGGTGGTGACATAACCTGGTTTAAAGTTATCGGAATGGATCAGATACTTTCCTTGGACCCTGCTACCCGTATCCGGGTCGACGGTACCGACGTCGTTATAAACCAGCCTACCGCTCACGCCGTCGGGATCGGTAGCCGAATCATATTCGTAGTCGTAATAGGCAAAGGCCTGCGCCATGGGATCCATACCCGCATGGCAACCTATGCATTTGTTCAAAAAGATACGGCTATCGCCGCCGGGACTGCGTGACACATCCTGACGAATGCGGTCAGGCGGACGGGAGATGTCCTTGATGGGCTCCAGGTCGGTACACAGATGATTCATCAGTGTGAACCTGAACATGGCGCGATTGGTCCCGTCGATAAAAAAGGCCGCGGCCGCGGCGCGGGTGGTCATGACACCGGCGGTGGCCTGCGCCGGGATGCCCATTACCGCGGACTGGGTCGTCCGCACCAGATTGGCCTTGAGATCAATACCCTGATCCTCCATGGCTTGATAATGTGCGTTATCGTTGATGCCGTAGGGAGGTAATCCGAGTTTACTGTCCCCCACGTAGAGGATGTCGCCGTACAACACCTCACGGAAATCCACATCATCACGGACCATGCCGATCACCGTTGCGGTATAGTCATTGAGCGGTACGAATTCAGTTTGATCCTCGTTGGTCCACGGTGCGGCAAAATTCTTCAACGTCACGTTATAGAATGCACTATTGTCCATGGCTTTATAAGCTGCGGCAGTGGGATTGCCCGAATTGATGTCCGCCGCCATCTCGGCCAGCACCGTCTCGGTGGGCGGCACACCCGCAATACGATCATGCATGCGCTTTGCCTGTTCCCTCGGACCGGCAACGGCGGCAACGGTGATCATCATCAAGCAACCGATCACTATGGATCTCACTGCCGTGCACCGATGACCAAATGGATACGGACTTAATCTGCTCAACATCATATATTTCCTTCGTTGCCTTTCAATTTCCGCCGCCCTTATTTTTCGACTATTCACAAGCAAATTTCTTGCCGCTAGTTCACAGAATTGCCAGATTACGATTTTATCCCGGCGCATGGCGGCCAAACCGGCGTTAAATCAACAAAATCGATTGCCGCGCAAAACGGCCTGCAGGCCGGAAAACGTGCGCTATTTCACATCAAACAGCGAGATTTACGATATTGCGGTAACTCGCCAACCACACTGGCCGCGCAACAGAAACCGCGGCGAACGATCGTCATCAAACTTAACAATCGGTAAGCCGACTTAACCGAGACCGGCGCATCACCGTCAAAACCCATCTTAATGTGTCACCCGCAGGCGACACCTCACTCTTAACACAACATTTATTCTTTGGGTGAGGACGCATTGCATCCTGTGAATTAGCGCATAAAACCCGTCGTTGCTTGTATGTATCTTATTAACGACATACCAATACATGACGATAAATTTAATTGAATTTAACTTCATCTGCGCTTAGTTTAGCAAGCTGGTTTTTACAGAATTGCATTTGAGTCGTTGTGTAACCTAGCAGGCTTTTGATGTTAAGGGACTGTACTAACGCGCCGGTGAATGACAATGGCCTGCCCATGATTACCCAGCAACCTCATCACCTTCCTTTTTTTCACTCGACACGAGCGTGGATCTTGTTGTGTATCGTGCCTTTGATGCTGACGGGCTGTGGCGGAAGCATCGGCGGCAGCGGCCAAAGTCCCGACCCGGTGGTTGCTGATTTTCCCATTGCTTATGTCAAACGGCCACTGCCGCTGGACAATCAGGGCAACCCCGTAAGAAGCGATACGCGCCGGGTATTGACGTTTAATCAAGGCGGAGACTTGTTCATTCGTGATCGCGCCTCCACCACTGCAACGGAACGCAACATCACGGCAAGCGTCACGGGTGGGAAAGGCGATGTCAAAGATGTGGATGTATCCTTTGACGGCAAGCGGTTATTATTCGCCTTGCATGCACCTATACCAAAAGACACTACCACTTTACCTCAACCTACCTGGAACATATGGGAATACGACATAGAAAACGATCAACTGCGAAGAGTTATCACATCCGATATCACCGCCGACGCCGGTGACGATGTCTCCCCCCATTATCTGCCGGACAATCGCATTGTCTTCTCTTCCACCCGTCAACGTCAGGCGCGCGCCGTCCTCTTGGATGAAGGTAAACCGCAATTCGCCGCCATGGATGAAGACCTACGAGAGCAGGCCACCGTATTACACGTCATGAATGCCGACGGTACCGACATTCACCAGATCTCCTTCAACCAGAGCCATGACATCGATCCCACGGTACTGAGCGACGGGAAAATATTGTTCAGTCGTTGGGACGATGCCGGCAGTCGCAATGCCATCAGTCTCTATACTATCCATCCGGACGGAACCGAGTTACAAATGCGTTACGGAGCCCATAGCCACAATACCGGCACCAACAAGGCGACCGTACAATTCCTACAACCCCGTGAAATGCCCTCCGGCAAGATCATGGCCTTGTTGGAACCCACAACCAGCAGTCAGGGCGGCGGCGACCTCATCACCATAGACATCGCGAATCACCTGGACAACGATCAAGCTGTCTGGTCCAGTCGGGGGACAACAGCCGGCCCGGGACAAACTTCGGCCACGGTGAATAGCGTGCGCACCGACAATCAGCCGTCCCCCGGCGGGCGCTTCGCCTCGGCCTATCCCCTGTGGGATGGGACCGCACGCGCCTTGGTGACCTGGAGTCCCTGCCGGTTGGTGGAAAATAACGCCGTGGTACCCTGTACCACGGAACGCCTGGCCGCAACCAATACACAGCAAGCGTCACCGCTCTATGGCGTATGGATGTACGATCTGAACCACAATACTCAATTGCCGGTGGTCCCCCCGGAAGAAGGCATGATCTTAGCCGACGCGGTCGCCGCCTTACCGCGAGAGGCTTTGCCCGCTATCCTCTACGACAAAACCGCCGGCCTCGGTTTGGATTCAACCCTGATGGATGAAGGCGCCGGTATCCTGCAGATCCGCAGCGTCTATGATCTGGACGGCGTCGATACCTCCCCCACCGGCATCGCCGCCTTGGCGGATCCGCTACAAAGCACTGCCGATCAACGCCCTGCCCGGTTTCTGCGTATCGTCAAGTCGGTTTCCATCCCGAGCCGCGACGACCTAAAGCTACCCGGCACGGCGTTCGGCGCCAGCCGCCAGCGCTTGATGCGCGAGATTATCGGTTACGTCCCCATCGAACCCGATGGTTCCGTGATGGCCAAGGTGCCGGCCAACGTACCATTGGCCATCAGTATCCTCGATAAGGACGGCAGACGCATCAGCGCCGAACATCAAAACTGGATACAGGTACGCCCCGGCGAAACTCGGGAATGCAACGGCTGCCATGCCCATAACAGCGGGCTCCCGCATGGCACGCCATTAGGGCCGCCTTCCATCAACCCGGGCGCCACCACCACCGGCCTACCCTTCCCCAATACCGATCCGAATCTATGGAGTGACACGGGCGAGACCATGGCCCAAACCCGCGCCCGCATCAGCTGCCAAACCGATTGCGCGGCCTTGAACCCCCACGTGGATATCCTTTATGACGATGTTTGGACGGATACCACGCTCCGCGCCAAGGACCCGTCTTTCAGTTACCGTTATGCCGATCTCGACACACCGGCTCCGGCAACCAGCGCCTGTCAAACTCAATGGGACGTCTATTGCCGCATCGTCATTAACTACGAACAGCACATCCATCCACTGTGGGCCAAGACCCGTCAGCAACTGGCCGTAGACGGGGTCACGGTGCTGGCGGACCACACCTGCACCACCTGCCACAATGCGGTGGACGGTACCGATGCACCGCAAGTGCCCGCCGCCCAATTGGATCTCAGTGATGGCCCGTCCAGCGACGAACCCACCCAGTTCAAGGCGTACCGGGAATTACTGGTCACTGATAATAAACAAGAGCTGGTCGGCGGCACCCTACAGGATGTCTTGGTACCGGGCACCGATGCGGACGGTCAACCCATTATGGTGCCGGTACCGGTAAGCCCCTCCCTATCAGTTGCCGGGGCACATGCCAGTCGCTTCTTTGATGTATTTTCCCCCGGAGGTAGCCATGAGGGCTGGTTAACCCCCGCCGAGCTGCGTTTGCTTTCGGAGTGGGTGGACATCGGGGCGCAATACTACAATGACCCGTTCGACGCCCCCACCAATTGAACGGTCAAGGCGCGAATGAGGCTATTCAAATATCACAATAATCTAAAGAGGGACACCGCGTCAGCTGGGAATCAAGCCTTTCATCATACCGGCCGTAAATCCATGCTGACACTCTCTTGCCTATTGAATGACATGAAACACTTGACGCTGCTTCTGCTGGCCCAATGCCTGTGTTACGGTCTGGCATACGGTGCCGAGCATTATCGGGTGGTACAAATCGCCGACCCGTTTATAGAACTCCGTACCGGCGCCGGGCGCGGCTACCCGATTTTTTCGGTGGTGAAGCGCGGCGAGACCATTACTATATTAAAACGCAAGACCGACTGGTTTAAGGTGCGTACCCCAAGCAATCAGGAAGGCTGGGTCGATCTGCATCAGTTGCAACAAACCCTGAATCCGAACGGCGAGAAAACCCAATTTACGGAGGTGGCCGTCAGCGATTATTTGCAATACCGTTGGATCATGGGGGTTAGTGGCGGAGATTACGGCGGCGCTCGTGAAATCAGCCTTTACGGCGGACGGCGATTGGCGGAGCATCTCTCGGCAGAAGTGACGCTCGCTCAAGCCTTGGGCAGTTATTCCAGCAATCTGTCGTTAAAGGCAGCGCTCCTGGCACACCCTTTTAGCCAATGGCGTTATTCACCCTTCTTCGCCCTGGCCACCGGCGTGGTCCGCACCAACCCCCGCACCACCTTGGTACAGACATCGAATCACACCGATCAATTCGCCAGCGTGGGCATCGGGCTGCAGGCGTATGTGACCCGTAGATTCGTATTCCGCATCGAATTCAACGATAACGTCGCCTTTTCCGCAACCAACGCCAACGACTCCAATGAGGAAATCCACGAATGGAAAGTCGGATTCGCCGTATTTCTTTAAGCCGACTGCTTGTAGTGCTGCTGGCATGCTGCTGCGGTCTGTATTCCATGGCCGGTTTGGCCGCAGAGCTTATGAGCATTGACAACGAACAGGTCGTCAAACCCCGCGTGCAACGACGCGACATCGAGGAGCCACACATCGAAAGCGAGGATTTCGAAATCGGTTTGTTTGCCGGCCTAATGAGCGTGGAGGATTTCGGTGCCAACCCCGCCTTCGCCGTGCGGGCCGCCTATCATGTCAGTGAAGATTTCTTCATGGAGGCGGCCATTGGCCAATCCAAAACCAGCAAGACCAGTTATGAACGCTTGAGCGGCGCGGCGGAATTGCTCACCAATAGCGAGCGGCTGTTGCGCTATTACGAGCTATCGTTGGGTTACAACCTGTTGCCCGGTGAAGCCTTCGTCGGTGGCAAATACGCCTTCAATACCGCACTGTACCTCATCGGCGGCATAGGCAGCACTCACTTC
>CAYWIQ010000103.1:0-7840 GCA_964458405.1 uncultured Chromatiaceae bacterium | reverse complement strand
GGGCGGAGGCGTTGCTGCGCTGGAATAACCCTAAGTTGGGGAGTGTCTCGCCGGCGATGTTTATTCCTTGCGCGGAAGAGACCGGCTTGATCCATACCATCGGCGAATGGGTGTTGGATTCTGCTTGTGCTCAGATAAAGGCGTGGCAGCAACAGGGTTTGGGTGAGATTCATGTGGCGGTAAACCTCTCGGCCCATCAATTCCTGGATAAGAATCTTGGACGCATGGTGGAAGGTAAAATCAAGGATAACGGGGTATCGGCGCAACTTATAGAACTGGAAATCACCGAGAGCATATTGATGACGGATATCAATGTTGCCGTTGCGGTGCTTGAGGCTTTAAAGGAAATCGGGGTAACAATCTCTCTGGATGATTTCGGTACCGGCTATTCGAGCCTGAGTTATTTAAGGAACTTACCGATCGATACCTTGAAGATAGACAAATCGTTCATCGATGAGGTGCACGCAAATTCCAGTGATGCCGCCATCGCGCTGACCATCATCGCCTTGTCCCGTAACCTCGGTTTGAGTGTTGTGGCGGAGGGGGTGGAGAATCGCGAACAGTACGCCTTTCTGCAAGAGAACGGTTGCGATATGGTTCAAGGCTATTACATCAGCAAGGCGCTTAGTAGCGATGATTTTGAACGCCTGCTACGGGAGAGGAATTCCCAGGCCTTGAGGAATTACGTCGCATAGCCATTTCGAGCCGGAGGGGATTCAATGGTCGCCGGCTTGTCTCTAAATTAACAATGTTATTGTTCAGCGGATGGTATTCTCCCGTCGCCAATAGCCAAGCTGATTTGCAATTACCGGATAATGCTGTATTTCGTTAAGAATATTTGAATTCCGTCACTGAGACCGCCCGGCTGGTGATTGACCTCGATGTGGTCGGGTCCTGTGACTTGTTAAAGTGTCGATTTCTCCATAATTTTCACATCCACTGCCAAAACCGTGAAACCCCGCGCGTGGGTCTCCGCTGCAATCAGTCCGTCTTTGGAAGGGTTTAACTGGATACCTCAGTGTGGAGCGTATATCACGCGCGGCGTGGATGGCAAAACGTGATCCCCGTCAGAGTCGCCTGCCCACCTCATAGCGTTGCCGAGATTAGCCATAGCGCTAAACGTGCCTGTATCCTTGGCAAATGTCAGTTCCGCCCATGCAACCTGGGATATTATCTTATGTATTGAGCGGTCAGTGGAGAAATATGTGTCGGCTACGGCTGGTGGGATGCAGGCCGGCCGTGACAGAATGGCTGATCTGCTTTAGAGTTTCGAAAATATGAATCATTCCGAGGAAACAGGGCGGAACATGACGGCTGAAGAGCGTGCCTCATTGTTGGGGGCATTGCTGACCTTGCTGCCGCTGGACGCCGTGTTGTGTGAAGAGGAGGAGATCCGTCCCTATGAATGCGACGGGTTGTCCGCCTACCGCCAGACCCCGCTGGTAGTGGTATTGCCCAGTACGGTGGATCAGGTGCGTGCGGTGATGCGACTGTGCCATGCGCTCAAAGTACCGGTCGTGGCGCGCGGCGCCGGTACCGGATTGTCCGGCGGCGCACTGCCGCTGGCCAGCGGCGTGCTGATGAGTCTGGCCAAGATGAAATCGATATTGGCCATCGATCCCCGCAATCGTACGGCACTTGTACAACCCGGCGTGCGCAACCTTGCCATTTCCCAGGCAGCGGCCCCTTTTGGTTTGTACTATGCCCCCGATCCGTCATCGCAGATCGCCTGTTCCATCGGCGGCAACGTGGCGGAAAACGCCGGCGGTGTCCACTGCCTCAAGTACGGCCTGACGGTGCACAACATCCTCAAGCTGGGGGCCGTGACGGTGGAGGGGGATTACATCACGGTGGGCGGGGATGCCCTCGACAGCCCGGGATATGATTTGTTGGCGTTGTTCACCGGTTCGGAAGGTCTGCTGGGTGTAATCGTCGAGGTGACGGTCAAGCTGTTGCCCGTTCCCGAACGCGCCCAGGTGGTGTTGGCGGCCTTCGATGATGTGACTAAGGCGGCCAAGGCGGTGGGCGACGTGATCGCGGCCGGCATTATCCCCGCCGGTCTTGAGATGATGGACCGCCTCGCCATTGAGGCCGCCGAGGCCTTCGTGCACGCCGGCTATCCCACCAATGCCGAGGCGATCCTGCTGTGCGAAATAGACGGCGGTAATGAAGAAGTCTCGGAGCACATCATGGAGGTACGGCGCATCATGCAGGCCTGCGGTGCCGTTGAGGTGCGCACCGCCCGCGACGAACAGGAACGGATCAAATTGTGGAAGGGGCGCAAGGCCGCCTTTCCCGCGGTGGGACGCATGGCCCCCGACTACTATTGCATGGACGGTACCATTCCGCGCCAGCACCTGCCCGAGGTCTTGCGGCGCATCGGCGAGCTGTCACGGGAATATGGCCTGCCCGTGGCCAACGTGTTTCATGCCGGCGACGGCAATCTCCATCCCCTGATACTATACGACGCCAACAACCCCGGTGAATTGCTGCGTACCGAGGAACTGGGTGGGCAGATCCTTAAGCTGTGCATCTCGGTGGGCGGGACCATTACCGGTGAGCACGGTGTTGGGATAGAGAAGATCGATCAGATGTGCGTGCAGTTCGATTCCCAAGAGTTGGCGCAGTTTCATGCCGTGAAGCATGCCTTCGATCCATTGGGATTGCTAAATCCCGGCAAGGCGGTGCCGACCCTGCACCGCTGTGCGGAATTCGGCGCCATGCACGTACATGATGGCAAACTGCCCTTCCCCGAACTGGAGCGATTCTGATGGAGATGGACATCAGTGGCGAATTGCGCGAGCGCGTCGCCGCCGCCTTTGCCGCGGCGACGCCGCTGCAGATAGTGGGTGGCGGCAGCAAGGCCTTTTTGGGCCGTACGCCGCGCGGTGAACCGCTGGCGGTGGGGGGGCACCGCGGGGTTGTCAGTTATCAACCCACCGAACTGGTGATCACGGCGCGGGTCGGTACGCCCCTGGACGACGTGGTGGCGGTGTTGGCGGATCACCGCCAGATGCTGCCCTTCGAACCGCCGCGCTTCGGTGCTAATGCCACCTTGGGCGGCACCGTCGCCTGCGGGCTGTCCGGACCGCGGCGTCCCTACGCAGGGGCGGTCCGTGATTACGTACTGGGCATGACCATGATCAACGGCGGTGGCGAAATGCTGCGTTTCGGCGGCCAAGTGATGAAGAACGTCGCCGGCTTCGACGTGTCGCGTCTCATGACCGGGGCCATGGGGACGTTGGGCGTGCAACTGGACGTCAGCCTAAAGGTGTTGCCCATGCCCGCGCTGGAAATCACCCTGGTCCAGGAACGTAGCGCCGATGAGGCGTTGGTGGTGATGAATCACTGGGCGGGACAATCCTTGCCGTTGTCCGCCACCTGTTATGACGGCGATCGTTTATACGTGCGGCTTTCGGGGGCGGAGAGTGCGGTACGGTCGGCGCGGCGGCGCATCGGTGGTGACTCACTGGAAAAACCGGCTGGGTTTTGGGACGGTATACGCGAACAGCATCACGGTTTTTTTGCGGCCGATACGCCGCTATGGCGGGTGGCGGTAGCAGCAGCCACGCCGCCGTTGGAATTACCGGGAAAGCAATTGATAGAATGGGGCGGCGCGCAACGTTGGTTGAGCGGCGAGGCGGACGCTGCCGCATTGCGCCGCCAGGTTGCCGAAGTGGGCGGCCACGTCACGCTGTTTCGTGGCGGTGACCGGGATAAGGAGCGTTTTCATCCCTTGCCGCAAACGGTGATGGAACTCCATCGCCGTCTCAAGCACGCCTTCGATCCCAAGGGTATCTTGAATCCCGGGCGCATGTACTACGCCTGGGGATGATTGTGAACGAAGTATTATGCAAACCTCTCTGATTGAGTCGCTCAAGGATACGGCGCAAGGCAAGGAAGCGGAGGCCATACTGCGTTCCTGCGTGCATTGCGGATTCTGTACCGCGACCTGTCCCACCTATCAACTCCTCGGCGACGAACTCGACAGCCCGCGCGGACGCATCTACCTTATCAAGCAGGCATTGGAGGGTAATCCGGTGAGCGCCAAGACCCAAATGCATCTCGACCGTTGCCTGCACTGCCTTGCCTGCGAGACCACCTGTCCCTCCGGAGTACGCTACGGACGCCTGGTGGACATCGGTCGGGAATTGGTCGATGCCAATGTACCGCGGCCGCTAATGAAGCGCATGCTGCGCCGCGCCTTGCGTTATGTCCTGCCCAAACCAGGACGATTCGCCATGGCGCTGGGTATCGCCAGGCGCTTGCGAGCGGTGTTGTCGGAGGATCTACGTCGCAAGATTCCGGCGCGGCAGGACGCCGGACTTTGGCCGGAACCGCGTCATGCCCGAAAGATGCTGGTATTAGAAGGCTGTGTGCAGTCGGTAACCACCCCGGCGACCAACGCCGCGGCGGCCAGGGTATTGGATCGCCTGGGCATCAGTCTGATTCGCGCCAAACAGGCCGGTTGTTGCGGCGCCCTCAGCCATCACCTTTCAGCCCATCAAGAAGCGTTGCAGTTCATGCGGCGTAACATCGACGCCTGGTGGCCTTATGTAGAATCCGGGGTGGAGGCGATCGTCATGACCGCCAGCGGTTGCGGCGCAGTGGTCAAGGAATACGGCATGCTGCTGCATGACGATCCCGATTATGCCCAAAAGGCCGCGCGTGTCGCCTCCATGACCCGGGACTTGAGCGAGATCCTCGCTGAGGAAAATTTAGATATGTTGGCGGTGGATGGCCAGGGCAAAAAGGTCGCTTTTCAATCACCCTGTACCTTGCAGCATGGTCAGCAGGTGACCGGGCTGGCGGAAGATATTCTGACGCGCTGCGGTTATCGATTGACGGCGGTGGCCGATCCCCATCTGTGTTGCGGCTCCGCCGGCACCTATTCCATCCTGCAACCCAACCTTTCCCAGCAGTTATTGACTGCTAAGGTCAAGGCCTTGCAAGCGGAGGGACCGAGTGTGATCGCCACAGCCAACGTTGGTTGTCAGATGCACGTGCAAAGTCAGGCCGGTGTTGCGGTGCGGCATTGGGTGGAACTCCTCGATAACCCCGAGGTATCTGCCGCCCAATGATGCTTGATAATGTCAGCGGTCGATGGCCGCGCTCAAATCGACGTTCATGGTGATGGACGTTTGAGTCAGTTGTTATTTATTGCCCGGACGCCGCTTCGCATAATACCTGGCATGTGCCAGCGGGATGATCGTTGGCCGTGGTTTGACGAATATTAATCGCTATGTCGTCCTGCCGACTTTGAAAGGATCGGCCCGGGAAAGGCTGTCATGGCATATCGACGGTCTTGACCCACATCAAGGCGCCCAACTCCACCGGATAGCGTTTACCATCGTGCTCCATCATCTTTTTATCGCGGTGGAGCGCGGCAAATCCCCACCAACCGGCCTTGGGCATGGCATAGGTGAAAACGCCATTGACATCGGTTTTTACAACCTGAGTATTCATGGAGTCTTTGGGTGCCTTGAGCTGGCCGTCTTCATTATAGTATTCGACCTCGACTCGGGAGAAGGGCTCGGGTTTGCCGTTTAGTTTGACGATGCCTTGAAAGACATTGTTGGTGTAGAGTCCGTAGGGCCGGGTGAGCGGTATGATTTCGGTCTTGAGTCCGACAGGATCATCCCAGCCTTTTTCCTGTCCGAAGGCATCGACCACTACCTTGGTATAGTGAATGATGTATCGCTGTTCCGATGGTTCCCAATAGGGTTTGGGTTCCATGTAAAAGATATAATCTCCGGGTTTGGTAATGTTGTAGCTCGCCACGAATCCTTGGCGGTTTTTTCCGCCGCGGTCGATAAATCCGTGCGGCTGCAGCTTATCGCGCAGATCGATATTCTTGCCGGCGAAGTGAACACCGAATCGGGTCGGAGTATCAATGCTCATGCCATGCCCCTCGAAGGGGTTCCAGAACTTGATATTCAGCCTGACCAGACGTTCGGACGGAGTACTGACCATGTCGTCGGAGGGGATGAGCATCTGGAGGTGGGCGAAGGCGGGAGTCGTAACCGCCAACCCGGACACGGCCAGACTGCCGACAATGGCAGCGCGCAGGAATGCGGAGGATTTGATTTGAGAAATCATGGGTGTTCTCCTAGTGGATAACAGCTTTAAAAATTCAATTGGCCACGCAACCCGGCGACCGTCACGGAGTCGGTAGCGGCGTTGCCGCCATTGTTATTGATAACTTGGGCGTCGATGGTCAAGGTGAATTGCTGCGAGACACCTAATTTGTAAAAGGCCTCGGCGTGGGATTCGTCTCCCGTGTCAGCAGTTCCCAGCGCGGCGGCAAGATCGGTCTTGTCGTTGAGCATGACGGTCCCATAACCCATGCCGAAGGTATCCCGGTCGCGTCCCCATAGCGAGCCGTTGAGCAGGGTGCCCAGACTCCATGTCCCCTTGACGGTGTTTTCGGCGATGCCATCGTCTTGCATGGCATAGCGGGCGAACAGTCCGACGCCGTCCGCTACCGCCTGGTCGAAACTGAGGCCCCAGGCGGAATTGCTGGTCTTGCTGCCGTCACTGATCTTGGTGAACGTCGTCTGCGCCGAGCGGCGATTGTCGGAGATGGCGTAGAAGCGGTAATTGCCGGAGCGGGTTTTGAACGTTACCTGGCCCACCAGATACATGTAATCGAATACGTTATTAAAACCGTCGCCGTTGCCGTTGGCGGCGACCAAGCTGAGATCCAGCCACTCGGCGGCTGAATACTGCAAACCCACGGCCGGCGCGTAATACTGATCGAGTTCGGCAAAGCCGGTGCCGCTGGCGCGGACGAATATTCCGGACATGAATTGATCGGTCTCATCGTTGGCATAGGCATTTTCGTCGAACAGGCTGTTGACGTCGATTTTGCCGATGGTGGCCACTAGATTTTCATCGGGATAATCGCCTTCATAGTAGATCTGTGAGACCGAGGGCACTACTACATTGGTGGTGCCCGGGGAGGAGGCGGTGATGTTGGTGATATAGGGGTCGTAGGCGGCGGTTGACAGTGAACCTAGCGTGTCATCGATGCCTTTGCCATCGCCGGCCTCCAGGGCGATGACGACCTTCCCGTGGGTAGACACCGATGCCTCGAGACCCAAGTCCAGCGAATAGGACAAGGCCGTGGCGTTTTGCGGTGCGCCGTCGCTGCTTTGCAGATAGGAGGTGATGCCGCCGCTGATGTCTATGTCGGGCAACTGATATCCGGCCACGTTCTCTTCTTCGGCTTGTGCGATTCCCACGGAGCCAAGACTCATAGCTATGATGCTCAAAATTGCCCAGGCCGTAAGTCGAGAATCTCTTCCGTGCATTATTGTTTCCCTCCCTGAGAGATTGCGATTTTAATTGTTCTGAATGCTAAGATGTTGTTCTAATTCTTTGCACCCTTCCCAGATATAACGTAGATGGTGCCGCAGGCACAACCGGCTCTCTCTTTTCAGGCCATTTATCGTTTTAATGCCCTGGGGTGCGGCCGCACTTCACAGGCGTGGTGACGGGGATAAAGGGTTGGTAGCCATCCTGCTGTGCGATATTGCTTATATATCGTCGGAAGGTTGTATCGCACGCCATATTTGTCAACTCGGGTTTCACAGTTGCAGTTCCTCAACGGACCGCCAGCAATAGTATCATAAAATAAAAAAATGTAGCACTGCTATCTGTTGATGGAAATATTCACAAAAACGATAGAGTAAACTTTAAAGGATTCGTTCGCGGTGCCGGAGAGATGGTATTGCCGGCGACGCGGGGAGAGTGATAGGGACTTGTTACACGGACGCCTGTACCCGCCGATCACTATCACCGCCATCTCAAATGAGATAGTGAACGGACTGGCACGCAG
>CAYWIQ010000102.1:0-7842 GCA_964458405.1 uncultured Chromatiaceae bacterium | reverse complement strand
GGCGCCATGGCCCAGCGCGGTCAGGCACGCGGTGGGCGCGGTGCCGCCCAGGTGGTCGCGCAAGGCCACCGATCCCGCCAAACTCAACACCTGGAATACATCTTCAGTAATGGCCTGGGAAAACTGCTGCAACTCAACCAATTCCATGGCGGCCAAATCCTTATCCTGCTCGATTCCGTATCGCACCGCTTTACCCACCACCTCATGGGCATCCCGAAACGGCACGCCCTTGCGTACCAGATAGTCGGCCAGATCCGTGGCTGTGGCATAGCCACGTAGCGCCGCGTTATACATATTGTCCCGCTTGGCCTCGATGGCCGGCACCATATCGGCGTAGGCGCGTACACAGGCCTTGACCGTATCCACGCAATCGAACAGCGGCTCCTTGTCCTCCTGATTGTCTTTGTTATAGGCCAGCGGCTGCCCCTTTATCAGGGTGAGTAACGCCACCAGGTCGCCGTTGACCCGCCCCGTCTTGCCGCGAACCAGCTCCGGCACATCGGGGTTCTTCTTCTGCGGCATGATGGACGAACCGGTGCAGAAACGATCCGGAAGATTGACGAAATCGAACTGGGCGGAGGCCCACAGAATCAGTTCCTCGGAAAACCGCGACAAGTGGGTCATCACTAAGGCCGCCGCCGCGATGAATTCCACGGCGAAATCGCGATCGCTGACCGCGTCCAGGGAATTTTCAGCGACGGCATCGAAACCCAATAACTCGGCGGTATAGGCGCGATCAATAGGATAACTGGTCCCAGCCAGCGCCGCCGCCCCAAGCGGCATGATATTGACCCGCGCACGGCAATCCCGCAGACGCGCCCGATCGCGGGTCACCATCTCGAACCAGGCCAATAAGTGATGACCGAAGGTCACCGGCTGAGCCACCTGAAGATGGGTGAACCCGGGCAAGATGGTATCCGCCTCCCGCTCCGCCGCGTCCAGCAGCGCGACCTGCAGGCGCCGCAGTTCCTGATCCAGCACATCGATCTCAGCGCGCAGATACAGGCGGGTGTCGGTGGCCACCTGGTCGTTGCGAGACCGACCGGTGTGGAGCTTCTTGCCTGCCACGCCGATACGCTCCGTCAGGCGCGCCTCGATGTTCATGTGCACGTCTTCCAGGGACAGCGACCAGGCGAAATCGCCACGCTCGATCTCGCCCTGGATATCCTGCAGACCCGTGACGATGGCCTCGCACTCGGCGGCGCTCAACACCCCCACGCGTTGCAGCATGCGGGCATGGGCGACGGAACCGGCGATATCGTGACGGTATAAACGCTTGTCGAAGCCGACCGAGGCGGTGAATTCTTCCACGAAACGGTCGGTCGCCTCGGTGAAACGCCCCGCCCAGGGTTTATGGGTATCGTCCTGTGCCATCCTGTAAATCCTTGACGCCAGCCTGGCAGTATACCAAGTTTCCCCTTCCGGCCGCCCGGCGTTTGCCCTTCTGCGCAACACGCCGTACGATTAGCGGCCATACTGAATATTGAGACGTTGCATGAGCACCACACCGTTACGCATCGCCACCCGCAAGAGCCCCTTGGCCCTGTGGCAGGCGGAATACGTCCGCAACCGCCTCATCGCCGTCCACCCGGGTCTGGAGGTGGAATTGGTCCGCATGACCACCCAGGGCGACAAGATCCTCGACAGCCCGCTGGCCAAGGTCGGCGGCAAGGGCCTGTTCGTCAAGGAACTGGAGGATGGTTTGCTGGGCGGCCGGGCCGACCTGGCGGTGCATTCCATGAAGGACGTACCGGTGGAGCTGCCCGACGGCCTGCACCTGCCGGTAATCTGCGAACGCGAAGACCCACGCGACGCCTTCGTCTCCCGCCGTTACGCCTCCCTAGCCGACCTGCCCCGAGGCGCGCGGGTGGGAACGTCCAGCCTGCGCCGCCAGTGTCAGCTCACGGCGCTGCGCCCCGACCTGGAGATTCTCAGCCTGCGCGGCAACGTCAACACCCGCTTAGCCAAACTGGACAGTGGTGACTTCGACGCCATCATCCTCGCCGCCGCCGGCCTGCTACGCCTGGGATTCGGCGAACGCATCACCGCCTATCTGGACACCGCGGTCAGCCTGCCGGCCATCGGCCAAGGGGCGGTGGGCATCGAGTGCCGCCGCGATGACCCCGAAGTCAATCGCTTGATCGCCGCCCTCAACCATTCGCCCACCCAGATTCGGGTCCGCGCCGAACGCGCCATGAACCACCGTTTGGAAGGCGGCTGTCAGGTCCCCATCGCCGGCCATGCGGTGTTGGAGGGCGGTGCCCTGATACTTCGCGGCCTGGTGGGTTATCCGGATGGTAGTCAAGTGGTGCGCGGCGAAATCAGCGGCGACGCCGCCGACGCGGCCAAGCTGGGCACCGCCTTAGCGGATGATCTGCTGGCGCGGGGTGCCGGCGCCATCCTCAAGGCGGTCTACGCGGCGGCGGGACAATAAGCAGGAAAAATGAAGGGACAGTGCGTCATCACGGTTTGACATGACCACCTCACAACCACTCAAGGGAGTTCGCATCGTGGTCACCCGGCCAGCCCATCAGGCCGCCCAGCTGTGCGGGTTGATCCGTGCCGAAGGTGGTGTCCCCCTCGAGCTGCCAGTGTTGGCGGTGGAAGACCCGGAAGACCTCGAAGCCGCACTGTCCGTAGTACGGCGCATCCAAGATTTCGATATCGCCGTGTTCGTCAGCGCCAATGCAGTAACGAAGGGTCTGGAACTCATTCACCGAATAGGCGAAGTACCCGACCACTTGCAGCTGGCAGCGGTGGGACGGCGCAGCGCCGAGACCTTATTAAGCCAATGCGGCCGCCTAGATATCCAGGCACCACCGCCCTACAACAGCGAGGCGCTGCTCGCCACCGCCGCACTGCAAAACGTCGCAGGTCGACGCATCGTGATCTTTCGCGGCGTCGGCGGGCGGGAATTGCTGGCGGAAACATTGCGGCAACGGGGCGCCCAGGTCGATTACGCCGAGGTTTATCGCCGCGTGCGACCCGCCATCAGGCTTGCCGATATTATCCCGCCGACGAGAGATATTGATCTCATTATAATAACCAGTCAGGATGGTTTGCAGAACCTGGTGGAGCTGGCGGACATGGAGCAACGTCGCGAATGGCTGTTGAACATTCAACTGGTGGTAATCAGTCCCCGTGTCGCCCTGAAGGCTGCCGAGTTGGGCTTCAAACACCCAGCGCTGACCGCGACCCAAGCCAGCGATGAGGCCATGGTGGCCGCCTGTAAAGTACACTCGAGAACGTCAAGGAGCTAAGGACCCAGCATGAGCGAGTCTTCTCCCCCCAAGCCCCCGTCCACGGCCGTACAATCCGGCCCGGACAAGGCAAAAGATAAGCCCAAAGATAAACCCCGTAACGATAAGCCGCAAAGCGATTCGTCCGGTAAGAACAAGAAACAGGGAAGCGGCGGGCGCATAGGGCTGACGCTGTTTATGCTGGCGCTGGTAGTGGGCGCAGGCGCGGGCGGCGGCTATTTCTTATGGTACAGCCTCCAAACGGCACGGCAGCAGCTCAGCGCCGTTAATGAGCGTCTCCGCCAGCAATTGGACGCTGTAAATCAGCGTACCGACCACCTTGACCAACAAGTCAAAGCCAACCAATCGCTCACGGCCGATGTTCAGACCCTCAAGACCCAACAACAGGCCCTGGAAGATTCCATCACTGATCTCCGCAACCAACACAACGGCGACCAACGCATCTGGGATGTGGAAGAAATCGCCACCCTCCTGCAAATCGCCAATGAGCGATTGCATTTGGAAAAGGCGGTGGCCCCCAGTCTGGCGGCGTTGGAGGCCGCCGACCACCACCTACAAGCGCTGAAAAACCCCGCCCTGTTGGAGGTGAGGCGCCAACTGGCCGAGGATATCAACGCACTGCGCGCCACTCCCAAGCCCGACATCAGCGGTATGGCCCTGTCACTGGACGCACTCATCAATGGTATAGACCGGTTGCCCATCGCCAGCGCAGCGTTGCAACCCCAGGCCAGCGAAACCACGGGTGCAAAGGAAAAAGGTTGGCGCGGCGTATTGCATGATTTGTGGGAAAAACTGCGATCACTGGTCAGCATCCATCATCAAGGGGAAAGCGACCGTCCCTTGCTGGCCCCGGAGCAACGCTATTTTCTAAGACAAAACCTGCGACTCGATCTGGAGGCGGCGCGTATCGCCCTGTTACGGCGTGACGCCCAAACCTACCGGCAAACCTTGGGCTCCGCCCAGAAATGGATAGCGCGCTATTTCGATAACGAGGCCGCGCCCACCGCCGGCGCCCTCCAAGAATTGGCCCACCTGCAGCAAACCGACATCGCCCCCAGCCTGCCGGATATCTCAGGATCGCTGAACGCCTTGCAGACCTGGCTGAACAAGCGGCAGGCCGCCGGCACGGCGGAGACGGCGCAACCATGAGATTGCTCATTGTCAGCCTGCTGGTGGCAATCGCCGCGGTGGCTCTAGCCTTGTCCGCCCAGCAGGACAGCGGACATGTGGTCATCGCCTACGGCGATTGGACGGTGGAGTCCAGCCTGTTGTTGTTCATTGCCGGCCTGATCATCCTGTTCATCGTCCTCTATTACATCATACGTGTGACCGGCGGCGCCCTCGCCCTGCCGCGGCGCCTGCGCCGCTGGCGGCATCAACGTCGTCAAAGCAAGGTGAGAACAGCCTACCTGCGCGGTATGACCGCCCTTAGCGAAGGGCAATGGGCGATGGCGGAAAAATGGTTGCTGAAACGGGTCCGCCACAGCGATGCGCCGGCACTGCACTACCTTGCCGCGGCACAGGCCGCCGAGGCGCAAGGCTCCTCGGTACGCCGCGATAGTTACCTGCGTGCCGCTCGCAATCTAGCACCCAAGGCCGATTCGGCAGTCGCCCTGGCGGAGGCCGGCTACTACCTGCAACACCAGCGCGCGGAAGAGGCACGGAGCATCCTCACCAAACTACACGCCAACCAGCCCAAACACGGCGAGACCCTCAAAAAGCTTATGGAAACCTACATTGCTATGGAGGATTGGGAGGGACTGCTGGAGATCTTACCGGACCTGCAACGACGCCAAGTCATTACCGTAGACAAGGCTGAACAATTCCAACACGGCGCCTATCGCGCCTTATTCGCCCGCGCCGCCGGGCGCAAGGATGCCGATTACCTGCGTCAACTGTGGGGCCGTCTCCCACGCCACGCCAAACGCAACGAGGACGTATTGTTTGATTACGTCCGAGCCCTGGGCAGCGCCGATCCTAAAGCGGGCGACCAGTTGGATCTGATATTGGCCGACGCTATCCATCGCCGCTGGAGCGATGCCCTGGTGTACGCCTACGGCATCATCCCCTCCAATAACTTTGCCACCCAGCTTACCTATGCGGAACGCTGGCTGAAACATCATGCCAACAACGCGGTATTGTTGCTCACCTTGGGCCGGCTCTGCGTGCGTAATCAATTATGGGGCAAGGGACGCAACTATTTAGAGGCCAGCCTGGCCATCGAACCGCAGGGCGAGACCTATCGCGAATTGGGTGCGTTATTGGAGCGCATGAAACAACCCGAGGATGCCTTGGAATGTTATCGTAAGGCGCTCACCTCGGTACCGGGCAAATCCTTCCCCAGTTTGCATGGCTTGACAACGCGAACCGCGACCAGCGCCGCTCTTTCCATGCTGCCGACGCACACCCGCTGAGGACTTACAGCTAGGATTGCTGCTGTTTCGCCACCGCGTCCGGGGCGAATTCAAAGGGGTCCGAATAAAATTGTTCCGGCGGCAAGCCGTGAACCAGGCAGGCGTCGCGGGTAGCCCGCACCATGGCGGGCGGACCGGCGGCATACAGGTCGTAACCACCCAGGTCGGGATAATCCACCACCAACGTCTCATGCACGAAGCCGGTGGGACCCCGCCAATCGTCCGCAGCCACCGGCGCCGATAACACCTCTGTATACCGAAAATTGGCGAATTCACCGATCCAACGCCGCGGCAACGCCTGCAGATAGAGATCCACCTTGGCCCGCGCCCCCCAGTAGAGGTGGATAGGGCGGGTCACGCCGGCGGCGAAGGCGTGCTCGATGATCCCTTTGATGGGCGCGAAGCCGGTGCCGCCGGCGACGAAGATCATCGGCCGCGGCGAATCCTCGCGCAAATAAAAATCGCCGCGCGGTCCTTCGATGCGCACCATGCTCTTTTCCTTCATGTGCTCGAACACATACTCGGTAAACTCGCCCTTATCCACATGGCGCAAGTGCAGTTCGATGAAGTCATCGTCATGAGGCGCGTTGGCCAAGGAGAAACTGCGGCGGCGCCCGTCCGGCAGCAGGAAATCGATATACTGGCCGGCCAGGAATTGTAATCGCACGGCGGCGGGCAGCTTAAGGTACAGGCGCACCACGTCCGGCGCCAACAACTCTTTTTTGGCCACCCGCGCCGGCAATTTCTTCACCGGCAGATCGCCGGCCACCGTGGCCTGCGCCTCTATGGTCACATCACCCACCGGTCGGGCCTGACAAAACAGCGCCATCCCTCGCGTCCGCTCCTCATCGGTAAGCGCCACCGGCACGGTTTCACCATAACTTACCTCGCCGGCCACTACCTTGCCTTTGCACGATCCGCAGGTACCATTTCGACAACCATACGGCAAGGTCACCCCCTGGCGCAGGGCGGCATCGAGAATGCTTTCCCCGCCGCGCACGGTAAATTCATGGCCGCCGGGCATCACGCGGACTTTGCAAGTCATAGACGAATCCTTAATACTTTCAACTCAAAGCCTTCCATTGTGGACGATTTCAGCCTGGAGAAAAACCCTGGACACGGCGCTAATCATCGGCTTCGGCGACATAGGACGACGGGTGGCAACGCTGTGCCGTCAGCGCGGCTGGCAGGTTAACGCCTTGAGCCGCAAGGGAGTTACGGCAACCCAGGCATCCGCCGCGGCCGTGACGGCCTACTTGGGTGACCTGGACCATCCCCGTGATTTACCGGCGCTACCAACCGCCGCCAGCTGGGTCTTTTACTTTGCCCCGCCGCCGCCGCAGGGTAACACTGACCCGCGCATTGACGGGTTTTTGCACGCCATTTCCAACAGCGCGTTGCCTCGCAAGATCATATATATCAGCACCAGCGGAGTATATGGCGACTACCAAGGGGCATGGGTGACGGAGGACAGCACGGTCAATCCCGCAACAGACCGCGCCCGTCGCCGCCTGGCGGCCGAGAGACTGTTGCGCGACTGGGAACAGCGCAACGACGTACCGGCAGTAATACTCCGTGTGGGCGGAATCTATGGTCCAGGCCGGCTCCCGCTTGAACGCCTGCGCCAAGGAACACCGGTATTGCGCGAAGCGGACTGCGGCTATACCAACCGCATCCACGCCGATGACCTGGCAATGGTGTGTATGGCCGCCGCTCAACACGGCCACGGCATTTACAACATCAGTGACGGCCATCCGACCACCATGGCGGACTATTTTAACAAAGTTGCGAAACGCTACGAACTGCCTGCCCCGCCGCAAATCGGTCTTGATCAGGCAAAGCAAGTATTGAGCCCCGAGATGATGTCTTATTTAATGGAATCGCGCCGTCTGGACAATCACAAGATGCTGCGCGAACTGGGCGTGAAGCTACGCTATCCGACTCTGACCGAGGGCTTAACAGACACCGCTTAAGCACCCCTATATAATCTTTTACATGATCTTTGCTGCTCGCTCGCCAAGACTCTCTGACCTTGTAGATTTCAAGCAGTCATCATGCCCATCCAGGGAACAAACTTTGTCGTCCATACTCTTACTGAATGCATAGCTGAATCTACACCTCGTCTTAACCCTTTACCGCTTGACTGCGGCGAAGATTGTACGAAACTA